>NZ_JBVJWR010000005.1:321717-408214 GCF_055602235.1 Streptomyces sp. NPDC037410
AGGGCGGCACCCGGACCGGGTGCCGCCCTCCGCCGCGTACGCGTACGGTCCGCGCTCAGTCCGCCGCCGGGACCGGCTCCGGCTCCGCGGTCTCGGCCCGCTGCGCCGCCGCCTTCTTGGCGCGGTTCTTGACGACGAGCATCGAGGCGATGCCGATCAGGACGGCGAGGACGAGACCCAGCCACGAGAAGCGCTTGAGCCAGGCCTCGGCGACGACGCCGACCGTGTAGATGACGGCCGTGGTGCCGCCGGCCCACAGGACGCCGCCCAGGACGTTGGCGATGAGGAACTTCCAGTACGGCATCTTCAGCACGCCGGCGAGCGGCCCCGCGAAGATGCGGAGGAGGGCGATGAAGCGGCCGAAGAAGACCGCCCACATGCCCCACTTCTGGAAGGAGTTCTCGGCGAGCCCGATGTTGGCCTCGCTGAAGTGCTTGGGGAACTTCCCGCCCAGCCAGGCGAGCAGCGGCCGTCCGCCCTTGCGGCCGATCGCGTAGCCGATCGAGTCGCCCACGATCGCGCCGGCGGTGGCACAGGCGCCGAGGACGTACGGATTGATCTCGCCGTTCTGCGAGGCGAGCAGCGCCGAGCTCACGAGCACGATCTCGCCGGGCAGCGGGATGCCCAGGCTCTCCAGCCCGATCACCGCCGCCACAAGAATGTAGACGGCGATCGCGGGGATCGTCTCCAGCCACTCCTGCACGTGCAACGCGGTACCTCCCGTGACGACCGACCGGTGTGCACCGCGTCGGGCACACCTGGGCAGCGTACCGGCTCGGGCCTGCCCGACCTCGACGCGCCGGGGTGAGGGCATTGTCACCCGCCCGGCAGGCAACCCGGAGGCGACCCGTCCGGTCGGGCGCCGGGCGCGTGCGGCGTGCGCACGGTGGCCCCCGCTCTGGCAGGGGCCACCGTGCGCACGCCGCGACCGACTACGCCTTGTCGTGGGGGCGCAGGGTCCAGAGGACGGTCATCTCGCCGGTCACGGCGCCGTCCTCGCGGGTGATGTCGATCCGCACCGGGAACTCCGGCCGCTGTCCGGCGTCGAGGTCGGCGACGACCTCGACGGCGGGCCGACCGAGGGTGGCGGTGGCCGTGACGACGCCCTTGGCCAGCTTCTTGTAGCCGATCTCGGCCTTGACGGCGAGCGGGACCGCGCGGCCCAGCTGGTCGCCGAAGGCGGCGAGCACGATGGCGCCGCTGGCGGACTCGGCCAGGGTGAACATCGCTCCGGCGTGCGGGCCGCCGAGGTGGTTGTGGTAGGCGGGCTGGTCCGGGAGGCGCACGACGGCACGCTCGGCGGTGGTCTCCAGGAACTCCAGGTTCAGGGTTCCGGCCATGGGGACCGTGGCGGCGAGCATCTCGCCGACGGACATCTGGTCTGCGCTCATGGACGCGATGTTACCCACGAGTAGCAGCCTTGGCCATCCCCTGGCCGCCCACCGGTCCGGGGGCGGGCGTGGTCGGCCGGCCCGCGCACCTCTATGGTTACTGGCCATGTGGCCAGGACAGCAGCCGCCCGGGGGCGAGCAGAACCCGCAGGACCAGAGTCAGAACCCCTACCAGCAGTCGGGGTACCAGCAGCCGAACCCGTATCAGCAGCCGCCGGCCCAGCCCGGGTACGCGCAGCAGCCGCCGGCCCAGCCCGGCTACCCGCAGCAGCCGCCGACGCAGCCCGGCTACCCGCAGCAGCCGCCCGCGCAGCCCGGCTATCCGCAGCAGGGGTACGGGCAGCAGCCGGGTTACCCCCAGCCGTACCAGCAGCCGACCGTGCCGCAGCAGTACGCGGTGCCGGGCCCCGGACAGCCCGGCGGGCCCGACGGCGGCAAGAAGAAGCAGACGACGATCGTCGCGATCGTCGCCGCCACCGCCGTGGTCGTCGCGGCCGGAGTCACCGCCTTCCTCGTGCTCGGCAAGGACGACGACAAGAAGAACACCGCCGAGGACCCCAAGCCGTCCGCCTCCGCCTCCGCTGCCCCCTCCTCGGCGCCCGCGCCGAGCCAGTCGTCCGGGATCGCCAACCCGCGCGACGGAGCGGCGCAGCAGCCGACGATCCCCGGCTGGAAGGTCGTCTACAACCCGAAGTACGGCACCCTCTTCGACGTACCGCCGGAGTGGGAGGTGCTGAAGCCGGGCTCGATCACGTACTTCGAGGACGAGAAGAAGCACGACGGCAGCCCGCTGGTCACGATGTCGGGGCCCACGCAGCTCAAGGGCAAGTGGTGCACGTACGACGTCGACAAGAACGGCACCGAGGAGACCTGGGGCCTGGCCACCTCGGGCACCAAGGGCGGCCAGGGCGCCAAGGACACCGCGTCCCTCGCCCGCAGCGAGGCCGGCACGTGGGTGTGGGGCGGCTACGCGCAGCACATGCCGCAGAGCACCATCAAGATCACCAAGTCCGTGCCGTTCACGACGGCGTCCGGCCTCACGGGCAGCCTGGCGACCGCCACGGCGCCCGGCGTGAAGAAGCGCAACAAGTGCGAGACGGACGGCAAGTCCATCGCCTTCTCCTTCAAGAACGCCGCCGGCGACTTCTCGACCTGGGTGCTCTACGGGGCCGACGGGGTCAAGGACGAGCTGCCCGACGCGACGATCCGGAAGATCCTCTCCACGGTCCGGCTCGCCCCCTCCGAGTCCTGACCGCCCGACCGCCGGGGCCGGCCACCGTGCCGGCCCCGGCGGTCGGTCCCGCGCGGTCGGTCCCGCGCGGTCGGCCTTCGCACAGTCGGCCTTCGCGTAGTCGGCCTTCGCGTAGTCGGCCTTCGCACAGTCGGGCCCGCGCACGTCGGGCCCGCGCACGTCGGGCCCGCGCGGTGACGGGTCGTCCGATATCCGGTTGGCAGTACGGGTGGCTGCCAGGGATAGTCCCGGGGTGACGTCTCCCGCCGCCTCCCCCCGCCAGGCCCCGTCCCGCTCGCGCCGCCCCGAGTGGGCCGGCCGCAACTACCTCCTGCTCACCGCCGCCACGATCGTGACCAACCTCGGCACGCACGGCGCGCTCATCGCCACGACCTGGGCGGTCTTCGACTCCGGGGGCGACGCGGGCGACGTCGGTCTGGTGGCCATGGCGCGGTTCGCGCCGCTGGTCCTGTTCCTGCTCATCGGCGGTGCGGTGGCCGACCGGCTCCCCCGGCACCGGGTGATGGTCGCGGCCAACGCCCTCAACTGCGTCTCGCAGGCCGCGTTCGCCGTCCTCGTGCTCTCCGGCGAGGCCCGCATCTGGCAGATGATGGTGCTCACCGCGCTCTGCGGCACCGGCCAGGCCTTCTTCAACCCCGCGGCCGAGGGCATGCTGATGTCCAGCGTCAGCGGGGAGCAGGCGAGCCGCGCCTTCGCCGTCTTCCGGATGGCGATGCACGGCGCCGCCATCGGCGGGGCGGCGCTCGGCGGCGCGCTCGTCGCCTTCGTCGGACCGGGCTGGGTCCTCGCGATCGACGCGGTCGCCTTCGCCGTAGCGGGCGGCCTGCGCGCCTTCCTCGACGTCGGCGGCATCCCGGACCGCGCCCCCGGCGGCGGGCTCTTCGCGGATCTGCGGGAGGGCTGGCAGGAGTTCGTCGGGCGGCCCTGGCTGTGGTCGATCGTCGCCCAGTTCTCCGTGGTGGTGGGGCTGATCGGCGCGGTCGAGTCGGTGTACGGACCGCTGGTCGCCCGGGACACGCTGGGCGGCTCGCGCCCCTGGGGCATCGCGCTCGCCGCGTACGGCGCGGGGACGGTCGCGGGCGCCGTCCTGATGACCCGGTGGAAACCGCGCCGGATGCTGTTCGTCGGGACCCTGTGCGTCTTCCCGATCGCGCTGCCCTCGGCCGCGCTCGCCGTGCCGCTGGACGCGGCGGGCCTGACGGCGGCGATGTTCGTCAGCGGGGTGGCGATCGAGGTGTTCGGCGTCTCCTGGATGACGACGATGCACCAGGAGATCCCGGAGGAGAAGCTGTCCCGGGTCTCCGCGTACGACTGGTTCGGCTCGACCGCGCTGCTTCCGCTGTCCACGGCCCTCGCGGGCCCGGCGGAGAGCGCGTTCGGCCGGAGCGAGGCGCTGTGGGGCGCGGCGGTACTGATGACCGTCGTCACCGCGCTCGTCCTCCTCGTGCCGGACGTACGGAACCTGACGCGGCGCCCGCACGGCAAGGAGGTCGCGGGTGCGACGGCCCCGGAAGCCCCCGCCGCCTCACCCGATGCCGAAGGCGCCCTCCGGGGGAACGGGTGACGGGACGGCCCCGGCGTCGAGGACCGGTTCCGCGCCTCCGGTGAAGCGGACGAGCGTGTCGCCGTGCTCCACGCGCGCGGGGAAGGCGTCGGCCGCCGCGCGCCGCGCGAGGTGGGCGATGTCGATCTCCCGGCCGGAGGCGACGAGGACCGCGTTCCCGAAGCGGCGGCCGCGCAGCACGGCCGGCTCGGCGACGAGCGCGAGCTCGGGGAAGACGGCGGCGAAGGTGGCGAGCTGGGACCGCAGGAACGGGAAGGGCGCCCCGTCGGCGAGGTTGGCGGCGTAGAGACCGCCGGGCCGCAGCACGCGCCGGACCTCGCGCGCGTACTCGACGGACGTGAGGTGCGCGGGCACGCGCGAGCCGCCGAAGACGTCGCCCACGATCAGATCGGCCGAGGCGTCCGGCGCGGCCTCCAGCCAGGCGCGGGCGTCCGCCCCGTGCACCGTCGTCCCCGAGCCCTCGGGCAGCGGCAGGTGCTCCTCGACCAGGGCGAGGAGACCGAGGTCGGCCTCGACGACGTCCTGACGCGAGCCGGGCCGGGTGACCGCGACGTACCGGGGCAGCGAGAGCGCCCCGCCGCCCAGGTGCAGGACGTCGAGGGGCGCGCCGGGCTCGGCTGCGCCGTCGACGACATGGGCGAGGCGACGCGCGTACTCGAACTCCAGGTACGCCGGATCGTCCAGGTCGACGTACGACTGGGGGGCGCCGTCGACCGTCAGGAGCCAGGCGCGCTCCCGGTCCACATCGGGCATGAGGCGCGCGGTGCCCTGGTCGACCTCGCGGATGACGGGGATGTGCTCGTTCACGCTCTCATTGTCGCCCGGCTCGTCAGGCGACTTGGCACCCGGTTCATCGCCCGGCTCGTCACCCGGCTTACCGCCCGGCTCGTCACCGGGCTCATCGCCTGGTTTCACCCGGTTCGTCACCCGCCCCACACGGCGGCGACCGCCGCGGCGTGGGAGGCGGCCTGGGCGCGGCCCGCGCGGGCCGCGGCGGCACGGTGGGCGGGGTCGAGGGCGTTGCGGCCGATGGCCTTGCGGGAGGCCTCGTCGGGGGTGATCACCTCGACGCGCGCCCCGGCGGCGGCGAGGTCGGCGCCCTGCCGGGCCGGGGAGAGCACGACCTTGCTGCCCCGGGCACTGGGGGCGATGACGACGATCCGGTCGTGTCCGGCGGCGAGGTGGGCGTTGGCCGTGGAGTGGATGCCGCCGTCGATCCAGCGGCGCCCGCCGATCGTCGCCGGGGGCCAGATGCCGGGGATGGCGCAGCTCGCGGTGACGGCGTCGGCCAGCGGGACGCCGCTGTCCTCGTCGTACGCGGTGAGCTCGCCGCTCCCGGCGTCGACCGCGGTGATGAGCAGCGGCCGGGCGGGCCAGCCGGTGCTGCGGCCGAGCCGCCGGGCGACGGTCGCGCGCCGGTCCGCCTCGGTGACGGTGGGGGCGGCGAGGGCGAGCCTGCCGAGCCTGCGGCCGTACTCCTCGGGGGTGCGGGAGCGGAGGACGGCGACGGCGTACCGGAGGATCATCGGGAGCCCGAGCCGTGCCGCGGGCTCGGTGGCCTCGCCGTCGAGCTGCTGCTCGTACAGGGCGTCGATCCCGCCACGGCCGGAGGAGAGCTGTGCCGCGACGACCGACCCCGCGGAGCTGCCGACGATCAGATCGGCGCCGGTCAGATCGGTCCCGCCGTCGAGGAGCCCCCGCAGCACCCCGATCTCCCACCCCGCTCCGACGAGCCCACCGGCCCCGAGCACCAGCGCCGTCCGCTTCCCCGTCCGCTTCTCGATCTGCGTCATGTGCCGAGTCTGGCGCAGCAGTTGACCGCGCCGACGGCCGGGGTCGAGTCAGAGGTTCTTGAGGGCCTCGCGGACGGAGAGCGGGGAGAGGCGGGAGCCGTGGGCGGCGACGAAGGCGCGGACCTCGGCCGGTGCCGTCTTGCCGTACTCGCGCAGGCTCCAGCCGATGGCCTTGCGGATGAAGAAGTCGGGGTGGGCCGAGCGGCGCAGACAGTAGGCGAAGAGCCGGTCGGCGTCGGTGGCGTCCTTGAAGCGGAGCTGGTGGAGGAGGGCGGTGCGGGCGACCCACAGGTCCTCGTCGTCGATCCACGCGTCCATGGCGGAGGCGAGGGCGGGATCGGCCGCCACCAGGCCGCCGACGACGTGGGCGGCGAGGTGGTCGACGGTGTCCCACCAGGAGACGGTGGTGACGAGCCGGCGGGCGACCGGCAGGAAGTCCGAGGAGCAGCGCTTCACGTGCCGGCGCAGGTAGTCGACGGCGAAGTAGTGGTACTCGCGCTCGGGCAGCGCGAAGCAGCGCAGGGCGATCGCGGCGCAGTCGGTCTCGTCGGGGCGCGGGGTGCCGTCGAGGACCGTGCGGGACAGTGCCCGCCGCTCGGGGGTCCGTACGCCGAGGAAGGGGGCGACGCCTTTCATGTACGCGACCATCTCCTGCGCCCGGAAGGGGTTCGCCGCAGCCGGGTAGACCGTGGTGAGCCGGTCGAGGACGGTGTCGGCGAGGGCGCTCGCGGGTGGTGCGGTGTCGGTCATGGTGCCTCTCCGTCTCCGTGTGCCGCGGGGCTCTGGCTCGATGTGCCGCGGGGCTCTGGCTCGATGTGCCGCGGGGCGCGCCCGGTCGGACATGACGCACATTACGGCGCTCCTACGGAGGGGTCCGTTACGCTCCCCGAATGCTCGCTCCCGTCCCCCGGCCGCCGGGCTCCCTCGCCGTCCGCTGCTCCCGGGCCCTGCTCTCCCCCCGCTCGCGGCTGTCGCTGCTCGCTCTGCTGCTGCTCACCGCGGGTAGCCTGGTGGTGCTGTACGAGCCGCAGCGGATGATCTCCTCGGGCTGGCCGTCGCAGACGGGCGGCGCCGGGCCGGTGCTGCTGTTCGGTCTCGCGTACGGGGTGTGCGCGGCGGCGTTCGTACCGCGTCCGGTGCTCAATCTGGCGGCGGGCGCGCTCTTCGGTTCCGCGGCCGGTCTGACGGGGGCGCTCGCGGGGACGGTGCTCGGGGCGGGGATCGCGTTCACCCTCGGCCGGGTCCTGGGGCAGGACGCGCTGCGGCCGCTGGTGCGGGGCCGCTGGCTGACGGCGGCGGACGGGCAGCTGAGCCGGCACGGGTTCCGTTCGATGCTGGCGATCCGGCTGTTCCCCGGGGTGCCGTTCGCGGCGGCCAACTACTGCGCGGCCGTCTCCCGGATGCGGTACGTGCCGTTCCTCCTGGCGACGGCGCTCGGCTCCCTGCCGAACACGGCGGCGTACGTGGTGGCGGGCGCCCAGGCCGGTTCGCCGGGCTCGCCGGCGTTCCTCTTCTCGGCGGGGTTCATCGTCCTGTCGGGCCTCGGCGCGGCGGTGGTGGCCTGGCGCAAGCGGCACGGCCTGCGGGCCGCCCTCCCGGCCCCCGAGCCGGAGCGGGAGCCGGTCCTCAAGTAGCGGCCACGGGCCTCACCATGGGCTTGTCATCTTGTACCTGTACGCTGCGCTCGACCTTCTGACCGCACACGTACAAACGGGACGGCCCTAGCCCCATGAGTTGGTTCGAATCGTTCATCCTCGGACTCGTCCAGGGGTTGACGGAGTTCCTTCCCATCTCCTCCAGCGCGCACCTGCGTCTCACCGCGGCCTTCGCCGGCTGGGAGGATCCGGGCGCGGCCTTCACCGCGATCACCCAGATAGGCACGGAGACCGCCGTCCTGATCTACTTCCGCAAGGACATCGGCCGGATCATCTCCGCCTGGTTCCGCTCCCTCGCGGACAAGTCGATGCGCTCCGACCACGACGCCCAGATGGGTTGGCTGGTGATCGTCGGCTCCATCCCGATCGGCGTCCTCGGCGTGACGCTCAAGGACCAGATCGAAGGGCCGTTCCGCGATCTGCGGCTGACGGCCACCACGCTGATCGTCATGGGCATCGTCCTCGGCATCGCCGACCGGCTCGCCGCCCGTGACGAGCTGGGCGGCCGGCACCGGGCCCCGCGCGAGCGCAAGACGCTCAAGGACCTCGGGGTGAAGGACGGCCTGATCTTCGGCGTCTGCCAGGCGATGGCCCTGATTCCGGGCGTCTCCCGCTCGGGCGCGACGATCTCCGGCGGTCTGCTCATGGGCTACACCCGCGAGGCCGCCGCCCGCTACTCCTTCCTGCTCGCCATCCCGGCCGTGATCGCCTCCGGCGGGATGGAGCTGAAGGACGCGGCCTCGGACGGCAGCGTCTCCTGGGGCCCCACGATCTTCGCCACGGTCATCGCCTTCGCCGTCGGCTACGCGGTGATCGCCTGGTTCATGAAGTTCATCACCACGAAGTCCTTCATGCCGTTCGTCTACTACCGGATCGCGCTTGGCATCCTGCTGTTCATCCTGGTCGGCGCGGACGTCCTGAGCCCGCACGCCGGCGAGTCCGCGGGCTGAGGCGCTCAGCCCCGGTAGGGCACCCTCGCGATCTCCTCGATGCCGCCCGGGGCGCCGCGTCCGCTCCTCGCACGCGGTGACCTGCGCCTCCTTCGGCCCTTCACACGTTTCGGCCCCGCACGCCCGTTCGCTCCTCGCACGCTTTGGCGCGCACGACCCTTGGCCCCTGGCGTCCGCTGGTCGACACTGAGCCGATGACGCAGCGCGTGGACCTCGCGACCGTGATGGACCGATTCGCCCTCGACGACCTGATCACCGGCTACGCGGCGGCCGTCGACGAGGGCGACTGGAGCGCGTACCGGGGACTCTTCGCCCCGGACGGCAGGGCCGACTACCGCGGCTCGGGCGGGATCGAGGGCCCGGCCGAGGAGGTCGCGGAGTGGCTCGCCGCGACGCTGCCCCTCTTTCCCGTACGCCAGCACCTCATCGTGAACCGGCGGGTGCGGTTCCTGGATCCGGGCGGCTTTCCGGATACCGGGGACCGGGCGGACATCGGCGCCGACTACGTCAATCCGATGCGGTTCGCCTCCGGCGAGGAGTTCGTCTGCGGCGGGCGCTACACCTTCGCGGCGCGCCGCACCGCCGACGGCTGGCGGCTCGCCTCGGTCGTGGTCGACGAACGCTGGCGCCGCCACAGCTGACCCCCGGACTCCGGGACGAGAGCGTTCGGCCCCGGGGGTGTCCGGGGCGTGGACACTTGAGGCATCGAGGGGAGGCACGTCATGCGTGGTCCGTTCGTGAGCCGCCACGGCGGCCGGGCCCGGGGCTCGGGCCGGACCGACGACCAGGGCGAGGTCGCGGCCCGTGGTCAGCGGGGTGACGACCGGGCCGGGGGCCTCGGCCGTGAGGGCGATCGCGAGCGGGGTGAACGTCGGAGCCCGGACCGCGCGGACGCGCCGGGAGGCCGTCAATGGCGCGGGGCAGCCCGGTCCCTGCTCGCCGTCGGCTGCGGCGCGCTGCCCGTGCTCGCGTTCCCGGCTCCCGGGGTCTGGTGGTGGGCCTACCTGGCGCTCGTGCCGTGGCTGCTGCTGATCCGTACGGCGCCGGGGGCCCGCCGGGCCGGTCTCGACGGCTGGTTCGGCGGCTTCGGATTCATGCTGGCGATGCACCACTGGCTGCTGCCGAGCCTGCATGTGTTCCTGCTCCCGCTCGCCGCGCTGCTCGGTCTGCTGTGGCTGCCCTGGGGGTGGCTCGTCAGGGCGCTGCTCGGCGGGACCCCGTCGCCCGTGCGGGCGGCCGTGGCACTGCTCGCGGTGCCCTCGGGCTGGCTGCTGATCGAGACGGCCCGGTCCTGGGAAGGGCTCGGCGGTCCGTGGGGGCTGCTCGGGGCGAGTCAGTGGCAGGTCCCGGCGGCGCTGCGGCTCGCCTCGGTCGGCGGCGTCTGGCTGGTGAGTCTCCTGGTGGTGGCGGTGAACACGGCCGTGGTCCTGCTGGTGGCGGCACCCGGGCCGCGCTTCCTCGGGGTGGCGGCACCCGGGCCGCGCTTCCTCGGGGTGGCGGGGCTCGCCGCCTGCGCCCTGGCGGTGGGGACGGCGGCCTGGGCGGTACCGGTCCCCCGCGAGAGCGGGACGGTGCGGGTCGGCCTCGTGCAGCCGGGGGTGTTCGACGGCCCCGACGGGCCCGGACTGCGCCTGGCACGGGCCGAGTCGCTGACCCGCTCCCTCGCCGGGCAGCGGCTCGACCTGGTCGTGTGGGGCGAGAGCGGGGTGGGTGCCGACCCGGCGGGTGACCCGGCGCTCGCGGCCCGGCTCGCCGCGCTGTCGCGGGCGGTGGGCGCGCCGCTCCTGGTGAACGTGGACGCGCGGGGCGCGGATCGTCCCGGCATCTACAAGAGCGCGGTCCTGGTCGGCCCGGCGGGGCTCACGGGCGACCGCTACGACAAGATGCGGCTCGTCCCCTTCGGCGAGTACGTCCCCGCGCGCCGGCTCCTGGGCTGGGTGACGTCCGTCGGCCGCGCCGCGACGGAGGACCGGCGGCGCGGCTCCGAGCCGGTCGTGATGACCCTGCCGGCCCGCGAGGCGGGCGCGCCCCCGTTGCGGGTCGGGCCGCTGATCTGCTTCGAGTCCGCCTTTCCCGACATGAGCCGCGGGCTGGCCCGTGACGGGGCCGGCCTGCTGGTCGTGCAGTCGTCGACCAGCACGTTCCAGGACACCTGGGCGCCCGCCCAGCACGCCTCGCTCGCGGCTCTGCGCGCGGCGGAGACGGGCCGTCCCGTCGTCCACGCGACGCTCACCGGGGTCACCGCCGCGTACGGTCCCGACGGGCGCCGGGTCGGGCCGGTGCTCGGCACCGACGCGCGGGCCGCCGTGGTGCGCGAGCTGCCGCTCTCGGACACCACGACGGCCTACGTGCGGTGGGGGGACTGGCCGTTGTACGGCGCGCTCGCGGTGGTGGGCGGGGTGTGCGCCGCCGGGGGCCGGCGCGCGTTCACGACGCCTGGGCGAGCGCCTCGCGGACGACCCGCTCGCACAGCTCGTGGGTGAGCAGGGCGTCCCGGGCGCTGAGCACCCGGCCCTCCCGTACCGAGTCGAGGAAGGCGTGGACGGCCTGCTCGATGCCGCGCTGCCGGGCCACGGGCACCCAGTCCCCGCGGCGGCGCACGGTCGGCTGCCCCTTGTGGTCGACGATCTCGGCGAGGTTGAGGACCTGGCGCTTGGTGTCCTGTCCCGACACCTCCAGGACCTCCTCGGTGGAGCCGTTCATCCGGTTCATCATGCCGATGGCGGTGAAGCCGTCGCCGGAGAGCTGGAGCACCACGTGGTGCATGAGCCCTTCGCGGATCCGGGCGCGCACGTCGATGTGCTCGACCTCGCCGGGCACCAGGAAGCGCAGGGTGTCGACGACGTGGATGAAGTCGTCGAGGACGAAGGTGCGGGGGTCCTCGGGCAGGCCGATGCGGTTCTTCTGGAGGAGGATCAGCTCGCGCGGGTGGTCGAGGCACTGGTTGTAGCTGGGGGCGAGGCGGCGGTTGAAGCCGACGGCGAGGCTGACCGAGCGCTTCTCGGCGAGCTCCACGATCCGCTCGGAGTCGGCGTACTCGTACGCGAGGGGCTTGTCGACGTACGTGGGGATTCCGGCTTCGAGGAGGCGGCCGGCGATCTCGGCGTGGACGGCGGTGGAGGCGTGGACGAAGGCCGCGTCGAGCCCGGCGGAGAGCAGTGAGTCGAGGTCGCGGTGGCGCCGCTCGGCGGGCAGGTGCAGGGTGTCGGCCACCCGTTCCAGGGTCGCCGGGGTGCGGGTCTGGAGGTGGAGCTCGACCCCGGGGAGGGTGCCGAGGACGGGAAGGTAGGCCTTCTGCGCGATGTCGCCGAGTCCGATGCAGCCAACCTTCACGGGGTCTCCTTTGTCTTCCAGGGGCCCGAAGGGCCCTTCGCGCCGGTCAGCTTACGCGGGACGGATCATGTGCCGAGGGTGCCGGGTCGACCGGCGGGTGCCAGTCGCAGATGCCGTCGAAGCCGCGCAGGGCGAGGCCGGGTCCGAAGCGGGAGACGGCGCCGACGGCCGCGGTGCGCAGGGCGACGGCGGGGCGGGCGGAGAGCATGGTGAGCGCTCCGGTGCGGGCGGCCCTGCGGACGATGGCGGTGGTGCGCGGCAGCCGGTCGGCGGTGTAGGCGGCGAGCGCGCGGCCCGGTACGAAGCCGGGGGTGCTGCGGGCGTGGTGGGCGAGGACGACGGCGTCCTCGACGGCCTGGTTCCCGCCCTGGCCGAGGCTCGGCATCATCGCGTGCGCGGCGTCGCCGAGGAGGGCCACCCTGCCCCGGTGGAAGGCGGGCAGCGGGTCGGGCAGGTGGTGGACGTCGTGCCGGAGGATCCGGTCGGGGTCGACGCCGGCGAGGATCTCGGGGACGGGGTGGTGCCAGTCGCCGAAGAGCCGGAGCAGTTCGGACTTCTCGTCGTCGGGCGCGTGGGCGCCGGCGGGGGCCACGGCCATGGCGTACGCGTAGACCCGGCCGTCCTTGAGGGGCTGACTGCCCCACAGCCGGCCGGCGCCCCAGGTCTCGTGCGGGGCGAAGGGGCGCGCGGGGGCGGGGACGACGACGCGCCAGCTGGTGCTGCCGGAGTAGCGGGGGCCGGGGTGCTCGGGGAAGAGCGTCCCGCGGATCGCCGAGCGGATGCCGTCGGCGGCGACGACGAGCTCGGCCTCGATGTCGGTGCGGGTGGCGGTCCCGGCCTCCGCGACGGTGAGACGGGCGGGGCGGTGGTCGTCGCCGGGGTCGGTGACGGTGGCGGTCACGCCGGTGCGGACGGCGCCCTCGGGGAGGGCCGAGGTGAGGATGTCGACGAGGGTGGCGCGGTGGAGGAGGACGAGGGGTCCGCCGAAGCGTGCGGCCGCGGCCTTGGCGTCGGTACGGGCGAGCCAGCGGCCGCCGGGGGTGCGCATGCCGCCGTCGCCCTGCCAGGCGGAGAGCTCGCGGACGCGGTCGCCGAGGCCGATGACGTCGAGGGCGCGCTGGGCGTTGGGTGCGAGGGCGATGCCGGCGCCGACGGGGGCGAGGTCGGCGGCGCGTTCGAGGAGGGTGACCTGCCAGCCGCGCCGGTTCAGGGCGACGGCGGCGGTGAGCCCGCCGATGCCGGCTCCGACGACGACGGCACGGTGCTGCTGTTCCATGGCTGCTCCTCGGTTCGGGACGGGTGCGGCACGGAAGGGTCACTACAGGTGTAGTAGCCCTTCACAGCGCGACCGTACTACAGCTGTAGTCGCTTCGGTAGTAGGTTGTGCCCATGACCCGAGCCACCGCCGGGGCCCCGGCCCCGGAGTCCCCCGTCTCCCGCGCCGAGCGGATCGGCGACGCCGCCCTCGCCCTCCTCGTCGAGCGCGGGATGCGGGGCCTGACCCACCGCGCCGTCGACGAGCGGGCCGGACTGCCGCAGGGCTCGACGTCCAACCACGCCCGCACCCGCCAGGCCCTCCTGGAGACCGCCGTGCGGCGCCAGGTCCAGCGGGAGGCCGAGGTCCTCACCCCGGACGAGCTGCCGGGCCCGGACAGCGGCGGCGAGGCGCTCGTCGACGCGCTCGCCCTCTCCCTGCACCGCTACCTCACCGACCACCGCTCGCTGCTGGTCTCCCGCTACGAGCTGGCCCTCGAGGCCACCCGCCGGCCCGAGCTCCGGAGCTTCTTCGACGCGGCCGGCTCCACCTTCCACACCCCGCTCATCGCGATGATGGCGGCGGCCGGCTCGGCGGAGCCCGAGCGGCACGCGCTGTCCCTGATCGCCTGGAGCGAGGGGCTGATGTTCTCCTGCGCGGCGGGCTCCTTCCACGCGAGCGTGCCGAGCCGCGCCGAACTGCGCACCGGTTTCGACGAGTTGCTGCGCGGCATGCTGGTCGACCTGGGCTGAAACGGTCTCAGGACACCGGCGAAACCCGTGGCGCCGCCCGCGCCCGTGCGGGACGATGCCGCCCATGACCACCGAACGCACCGAATCCACCCCGCGGGTCGACCCGGCCACCACCACGGGCGAGCGCGAAGCCCTGGAACAGTGGCTCGACTTCCACCGCGTGACCCTCGCGATGAAGTGCGAGGGGCTCGACGACGCCCAGCTGCGCACCCCCTCCGCCCCGCCGTCGGACCTCAACCTGCTCGGCCTCGTCCGTCACATGGCCGAGGTCGAGCGCGGCTGGTTCCGCCGTGTCCTGGCCGGCGAGAAGGCGGAGTGGATCTACTCGACGGTGGAGGACCACGACCGGGACATCCACGTCACCGACGAGGACACCTACGAGGAGGCCCACGCCACCTGGCAGGCCGAGATCGCCCACGCGCGCACCCTGGCCGCCGGCCGTGACCTCGACGACCTGGGCCTGGGCGAGTACCGCACCGGCGAGACCTTCAACCTCCGGTGGATCTACCTCCACATGATCGAGGAGTACGCCCGCCACAACGGCCACGCGGACCTCATCCGCGAGCGGATCGACGGCGCGACCGGAGACTGACGCACACCACGGCACCGACCGGTCAAGACCGGGCCCCACACGGCTCACCCGTGCGGGGCATTCCCCGCCGGTAGGGGCGCGAAGATCGCGTACGGACCAGCAGAGTGGCGCGGGTGCATGGAACCCGAACAACAGTGAAGATCCTGGTCGGGGCGGCGGTCGCCGCCCTGGCGGGCTGCGTCTCGGTGGACGCCCCGCCGACGGCGCCCGCCCCCGCTCCCGTCCCCGCGGCCGACACCGCCCCCGCCCAGGACGTGGCACCGCAGATCGTCGAGGGCCCGGCCCGCGAGGCCCTCGAAGCGGCGCTCCCCGCTCCCCCGCCGTCCCCCGCGCCCCGCGCGACGCCTCCGGCCGAACGGCACCGGCAGGTGGTGACACCTCCCCGCCGGGAGGCCCCGCACCACGACTCCGTACCGCAGCGGCACGAGCGTCCGCGCCCGGCGGCCCGCCCCGGTCTTCCCGTACTGCCGGAGCTCACGGGGCGGCTGCCGGGGAAGCCGCCGGCCTCCCGGGACGAGGTCTGCGAACTGGGCGAGCGGTACGGGAGCTGGGCCCCCGGCAGCGATCAGTCCAGGATCTGCCACGGCACGTACGGCCGGTGAGCCTCCCCGCAGGACGCGGCACGTACGGCCGGTGAGCCTCCCCTTGAGGGCGCGCCGCCGTCACGCGCCCCCGAGGCGGAACTCCAGGCGGTCGATCGCGGCCCGCACCCCGTTCCCGTAGCCGTCGTCGTCGAGATGGTCCGAGGCCGCGCGGGCCCGGTCGAGATGGACCCGCGCGGCGTCGGGCCGCTGGAGCTTGACGTAGTCGGCGGCCAGGTTCAGGTGGAGCGAGGGGTAGAGGGCTCGCAGGGCGGCCGCCGAGTCGTGTGCGGCGAGCCGCTCCTCGGCCAGGCCCTCGGCCGCGCTCAGCGCCCGCAGGTCCCAGGCCAGCTCGGTGTCCGGATCGTCCTGGGCGTCCGCCATGTAGTGCGCGAGGGTGCAGCGGTGCAGGGGGTCGCCGTCCGGGCCGATCTGCTGCCAGAGCAGCCCGAAGCGGTTGCGGGCCTCCTCCCGGTCGCCGCCGTGCAGCAGCATCAGGGCCTGCCCGATCCTGGTCATGACCCCGTCGTCCGACACCTGCTGCTGCTCGGTCACCGCGACCTCCACCCGCTCTCCCTCTGGGAGTGACGACGCTAGCCGCACCCGGCCCGGATCGGGCCGAGGCTCAGCCGAGGTCCGGGATGCGCCAGTCGATCGGCTCGTGTCCCTGGGCCGCGACGGCCGCGTCGATCTGGGTGAAGGGCTTCGAGCCGAAGAACTTCTTCGCCGAGAGCGGCGAGGGGTGCGCGCCCTTCACCACGACGTGCCGCTCCTCGTCGATGAGCGGCAGCTTCTTCTGCGCGTAGTTGCCCCACAGGACGAAGACGGCGGGGTCGGGGCGGGAGGCGACGGCGGTGATCACCGCGTCCGTGAACTTCTCCCAGCCCTTGTTCTTGTGCGAGTTCGCCTCGCCGGACCGGACGGTCAGGACGGCGTTGAGCAGGAGGACGCCCTGCTCGGCCCACGGCATCAGATAGCCGTTGTCCGGAACGGGGTGGCCGAGCTCCTCCTGCATCTCCTTGTAGATGTTCCGCAGGGACGGCGGGGTCTTCACGCCGGGGCGGACGGAGAAGCAGAGGCCGTGCCCCTGGCCTTCGCCGTGGTAGGGGTCCTGACCGAGGATCAGGACCTTCACCTGGTCGTACGGGGTGGCGTCGAGGGCGGCGAAGACCTCGTCCTTCGGCGGGAAGACCGGTCCCCTGGCGCGCTCCTCCTCGACGAACTCGGTGAGCTGGGCGAAGTACGGCTTCTGCAGCTCCTCGCCGAGGACACCCCGCCAGGACTCGGGCAGCATGCTGGTGTCGGTCACGGTCAACAACCTCCGGTGGACGTTCCTGTTACTCCGTCCGAAAACCTACCGGGGGCCACTGACAGTGGCCCCCGCAGACCCGCTACCAGCTGGCCCGGCGGCTCAGCTCCCACATCTGCATGACCGTCTGGGGGTCGAGGGCGCGCTCGCCGCCACCGATGTCCTCACCGGCCGCGATGTACAGCTTGCCCTGCCACAGGGGCAGCAGCCGGACGTCCTGGACCATGATCTCCTGGGCCTCCACGAACTCGTCCGTGACGGTCCCGCGGTCGCTGTCGCGGCGGGACTTCGGGAGCAGCTCGTTGGTGATCCGGGGGCTCTCGTAGGGCGTGCCGAGGACGTTCTCCTTGCCCACGAAGGGGGCGACGAAGTTGTCCGGGTCCGGGAAGTCGGGGAACCAGCCGCGGCCGAAGACCGGGTACTCGCCGTCCTGGTAGCCCGCCTGGAACTCCTTCCAGGGCTTGCCGTGCAGGGTGACCTTGAACAGGCCGGACGCCTCCAGCTGCCGCTTGAGCTCGGCGAACTCGGCGGCCGTCGAGGAACCGTACCGGTCGGTGGTGTACCAGAAGTCCAGCTCGACGGGCTCGGTGATGCCGGCGTTGCGGAGGATCTTCTTCGCCTTCTCCTCGCTGGGCGAGCCGAAGCGGTCGAAGAACTTGGTGGTGTGACCCGCGATTCCCTTGGGCACCATGGAGTACAGGGGCTCGGCGGTGCCCTGGTAGACCTTGCTGACCAGTTCGTCGCGGTCGACGAGCTGGGCGATGGCCTTGCGGACGGGGAGCTTGGCGACGGACTCGTTCTGGGTGTTGAAGACCAGGTAGCGGATGTCGGCGCCGGTCGACTCGACGATCTGGAGGCCCTTGTTCTCCGGCTTGTCCTCCTGGAGGGCGACGACCTCGGCGGCGGTGAGGCCGCGGTAGGTGGCGTCGATCTCCTTCTTCCGGAGGGCGGCGACCATGGCCTCGGAGTCGTCGAAGTACTTGATCGTGACGCCGCCGTTCTTGCGGTCGGCGAAGCCCTTGTAGGAGGGGTTCTTCGTCAGCTCCGCCGCCTTGCGCTCGGTGTACGAGTCGAGGACGTACGGGCCCGAGCCCATGACCTTGCCGTCCGTGCGGAGCTTGTCGGCCGGGTACTCGGCCGGGTCCACCAGCGACATCGCGGGGGTGGCGAGGACGAAGGGGAAGGTGGCGTCCGACTTGTTCAGCCGGAAGACGACGGTGCGGTCGCCCTCGGTCTCGATCTTGCCGAGCGAGCCGAGCATGCCGTTCGGGCCACCCTTGGCGTCGATCGTGCGGATGCGCTCGATCGAGTACTGCACGGCCTGGGCGTCCAGTTTGTGCCCGTTGGAGAAGGTGAGGCCCTCCACCAGCTTGCACTCGAAGACCCGGCTGGAGGTGTCCGTGAACTTGCAGTCGGCGGCGTCCGACTGCGGGGTGGTGCTGCCCGTCGGGAAGGCCACCAGGGTCTGGAAGACATTCCGGAAGAGCTCCCAGGAATTGTCCCAGGCAGCGGCCGGATCAAGCGTGGAGGGGGAGCTCGTCGTGCCGACGACGATTCTCTGATCCCCGGCGGATTCACTGTCCGAGAGGACACTGCATCCGGTTACCAGGGATATGGACACAAGGGCTGCAGCGGCCTGCAGACTGGTCCGGTTGAACACGTGCACGCTCCTCGTTCAGCCAGGGGTCGGCCGACGATACCGCAGCACCCCGCCAGGTCAATGTTCGACCCTGACGGGGCACTTGAGGCATTCGACGTATAACCGGGGTCAATCCGGACAGGAGATTCCGGAAAGTGTCCGGATATCGGTCACCCGACTCCGGCGTTCAGGAAAATGCCGCCGTCGACGACGAGCGTCTGGCCGGTGATCCACTCCGACTGCGACGAGGTCAGGAAGGCCGCCGCGCCGCCGATGTCCTCGGGCTCGCCGAGCCGGCCGAGCGGATAGGAGGCCGCCGCCTCCGCTTCCCGGCCCTCGTAGAGCGCCCGCGCGAATTTCGTCCGCACGACGGCCGGAGCGATCGCGTTGACCCGCACGACCGGCGCGAATTCATGCGCCAGCTGAAGGGTCAGATTGATCATCGCGGCTTTGCTCACGCCGTACGCGCCGACGAAAGGCGACGCGGAGACGCCGGCGATCGAGGCGATGTTCACGATCGCCCCGCCGTGCTCCTTCTGCCAGGCGTGCCAGGTCCGCTGCGCGAAGCCGAGCGCGGAGATCACGTTCGTCTCGAAGACCTTGCGGGCCACCCCGAGGTCCAGGTCCGCGATGGGCCCGAAGACCGGGTTCGTCCCGGCGTTGTTGATGAGGAAGTCCAGACGGCCGAAGCCGTCCATCGCCGCCTCGACGGCCGCGGCCTGGTGGGCCTCGTCGTGCGCCTTGCCGGGGACGCCGATCACCCGGTCGGCCCCGAGCCGCTCGACGGCCTCCTTGAGGGCCTCCTCGCCGCGCCCGGTGATCACGACCCGGTCGCCGCGGGCGACGAGGGCCTCTGCGACGCCGTAGCCGATGCCCCGGCTGGCGCCGGTGACGAGGGCGACCTTGCCGGACAGCTCCGGCCGTTCCTGTGCGGTCATGTCCGTCTCTTCTCTGTGCCGATGCCGTCGGGTCAGTTGAGCGGGCCGCCGGCCACGTACATGACCTGGCCGGAGATGAAGCCGGCGTCGTCGCCCGTGAAGAACGCGATCGCGTGGGCGACGTCCTCGGGGCGGCCGACCCGCTGCACCGGGATCATCGAGGCGGCGGCCGCCTGGAAGTCCTCGAAGCCCATGCCGACGCGCTCGGCGGTCTGCGCGGTCATCTCGGTGACGATGAAGCCCGGGGCGACGGCGTTGGCGGTGACGCCGAACTTGCCGAGCTCCTTGGCGAGGGTCTTCGTGAAGCCCTGGAGACCGGCCTTGACGGCGGAGTAGTTGGCCTGGCCGCGGTTGCCGAGCGCCGAGGAGGAGGAGAGCGAGACGATCCGGCCGAAGCCCGCGTCCACCATGTGCTTCTGGACGGCCTTCGCCATCAGGAAGGCGCCCTTGAGGTGGACGTTCATGACGATGTCCCAGTCGGACTCGGACATCTTGAAGAGCAGGTTGTCGCGGAGCACGCCCGCGTTGTTGACGAGGATCGTCGGCGCGCCGAGCTCGGCGGCGACGCGCGCGACGGCGGCCTCCACCTGCGCGCCGTCGGAGACGTCGCAGCCGACCGCGAGCGCGGTGCCGCCCGCGGCGGTGATCTTCTCGACGGTGTCCTTGCAGGCCGCCTCGTCGAGGTCGAGTACGGCGACGGCGCGGCCCTCGGCCGCCAGGCGGAGCGCGGTGGCCGCTCCGATGCCCCGTGCGGCACCCGTGACGATGGCTACGCGCTGCTCGGTGGTGGACATGCTTGGTTCTCCTCGCCCTTGGATCGTCCCTGGTCGGCCGAGTCCGTGAGCCGCTCCTGCGTCCCGCACATGAGCGACCGCTTAGTATCGACCGCAGAACGAGACGCTAGAAGCCCTGGCACCCGGTGTCAACGGCCCACCGGGTGCACCAGGTCACGTGCCGTGACCCTCCGGGACGAGCTACCGGACGAGCAGGTCGAGCAGGCGCTCCACCTCGGCCTCGGGGTCGGTGGTCAGGCCCGTGTGGACGGGCCCCGGCTGCACGACCGTGGAGCGCGGCGCGATCAGCCAGCGGAAGCGCCGGCCCGGCTCGTCGCGCGCGGCCTGACCGGCCGCGTCGCCGCCCAGGCAGACCCCCTCGACGGCGCGCAGCGCGGCCCGTACGCCGGTCACGTCGGCCGCCGGGTCGAGCACCGCCAGCTTGGCCTCGTCCAGATGCGTACGGGCGGCCACGAAGGACCGGGCGCGGCAGTAGACGACCACTCCCGCGTTGAAGCACTCGCCCCGCTCCACCCGGGGGACGACGCGCAGCAGCGCGTACTCGAAGACATCGCGGTCGGTCACGTCGTGCTGTCCTTCTCGGTGGAGTGCTTCCGGGGCGCGAGGCGCTCGGCGAGCCAGCCGGGCGGCTGCTGCGGCCGGCTCTCGCTGCGCGGCCCGAGCGTGATCCGCTCGTGGATGGTCGCGGCGCGCGGCAGCAGCGCCGAGACGTACGCGGCGCGGACCTCGTCCGTGCTGTCGAAGCCCGGCTCGTCGACGAGCCACTCGTCGGGGACGTCGGCGGCGACCTCCTCCAGGAGCTCGCGGGTGACGAGCGGCGCGAGCTCGGCGGCCGCGGCGGCGACGTCCGGGCCGAAGGGCGCGAGCGCGTGGTCGGAGGCGTCGTACGGCTTCGCGGCGGAGGCCTGGGCGCCCGGCCAGTTGTGGTGCCAGATCATGGTGGCGCCGTGGTCGATGAGCCACAGGTCGCCGTGCCAGACGAGCATGTTCGGATTGCGCCAGGACCGGTCGACGTTGTTGATCACCGCGTCGAACCAGACGACCCGGCCGGCCTCCCGGGGGTCGACCTCGTACGCGAGCGGGTCGAAGCCCAGCGAGCCGGGCAGGAAGTCCATGCCCAGGTTGAGCCCGCCGCTCGCCTTGAGCAGCTCCTGCACCTCCTGGTCGGGCTCGGAGAGCCCGATGACGGGGTCGAGCTGGAGGGTGACGAGCTCCGGCACCCGCAGGCCGAGCCTGCGGGCGAGCTGCCCGCAGACGACCTCGGCGACCAGGGTCTTGCGCCCCTGTCCGGCGCCGGTGAATTTCATGACGTACGTGCCGAGATCGTCGGCCTCGACGATCCCGGGGAGCGAGCCGCCCTCACGCAAAGGCGTGACATAGCGGGTCGCTGTCACTTCGGTAAGCATTCGCCCAGGCTATCCGTCCCGGCCCCCTGGCGATCAGCGGAAGGGCTCTACGCTCCACGAGCGGGCGGACCGTGCGTGGTGAGCCCGGGGAGAACAGCGCTTGGAATCCGCCCTCCAGGGCCGTACCGTCGCGCAGCCGCATCATCCCTTGCCCGGCGCGGCGGCTTGGGCCAGGGACGGTGGAATCTGCGCGGCTTCTGTCACATCGTCAGGATCGCGCGGCGTTTCCGTGGCCGGCGCGGCGGCTTGGGCGAGGGACGGTGGAATGTGCGCGGCTTCTGTCACATCGCGAGGCTCGCGCGGCGTTTCCATCCGGGACAGCAGATCCGCCAGGGAGGACATGGCGCGCACGCTGCCTCGGTGCAGGAGCTCACGATCCTGGCCGTTGAAGGTGATTCCGGCCTGTTGGAGCTGTTGAGCAACCTCTTCGACCTTGGCGTACAGGGGCGAATTGGACGGCACGTTCACGATCTTTCCACCGATGATGATCATTCCGCTGTCGCCGTCAACGCCGAAGTGATCTGCGGTGGAATCGAACGGGAAGGGGCTTGCCTTCCGCAGATACACACTGAGCCTGGCCGTCCGCCCCACGGGGTCGATGTCCACGACCTTGACCTGCAACCGGTACCCTGCTGGATCCCACGGGTCCTTGCGGAGGAACTCGTCGCCTTCCCGTAGAGCCTCATTGCCGTTGGTCGCCGTGAGGAGATACGCCCTGTTGTTGGAGAACTCGTGTACCAGCACACACGGCTCGGGAATGTCTGCGTCCCAGCGCTCTTTGACACGGAATTCGAAGAAGAATCTTCCCACTCGGGCGCAGAGGTGCCCGGCCAGGTCACGTCTGTGGAGCGGCCGCAGGTCGACGATCGTGTCGGGCTCCTCGTCGGCCGCCTGCCAGACGCGTTCGAGCCACCCTCTGCCCCACATGTTGGCGGCATTGAGGCCTGGGCCGATCCGCCAGATCCTTTGTCCGGCACCGTCCAGCTCGGTGAAGACCGGGTGGGGCGCCATGTAGCACCGCCCGTGGGCACTCCCCTTGGTGCTCATCGAGTCCCATCTGTCCCCGTATTCGTAGCCACCGCTGAGGGAGTGGTCAAGGCCATATACGTGGCCCATCTCCTGCCCCATCAGGCTGGGGGACAGCGATGACATTCCCCAGACGCCGGCGACGCCGCTTGCGTCCCTGCCGTCACCGGAGACGGCTCCTGCCCCTGCGTCGCCGAAAAGGTCCGTGGGGGGATGGGTGACCACCACGATTCGATTCGCGAAAGGTGCCAGGTTCTCGCCCGCGTTGAGCGCAGCTTGACGCCCCCAGTTGATGAGGTCCCGACGCCCCTGCGGGTTCCCTCCATTACCAGTGTAATCGGACGTCTTTTGCGCAAGCGTGTACCAGCCCAGAACCCTGGAGGCACTGATGTCGAGATTTCCGTGGGACATGTCCCGGAAGAAATCAACCATGTTGTACTTGTTCGATCCGGTGCTGGTGAACAGCGCTTCGAAGCGCGCGCGTGGCAGCGAGGGCGGCGTGTTGGCATCCTTGAACTGGCACAACAGGACAGCCCACGGCGACGAGGGATTTACCGGCGGACGCAAGAACGCGATTTCCGTCCAATCCGTCGCGAAGGCACCTGCGGGGATCACGGTGGGGTATGCGAAGGTGTTCTGGGGGGTGACGGTGCCGATGGCTCCGCTTCCATTGGAGGCTTTGTAGTACATGATGCGGTCGCCACTGAGCGCGACGATTTGTGTCCAGTCCTTCGCGAAACCGCCCGCGGGAACGGTCGTGACCTCTTTGATCACATTATTGGCTGTGATGGAACAGACGGATCCCCGCCCGGTGGAGGCGCTGTAGAAGAGGATGCGTTCGCCACTGAGTGCGGCGATTTGCGTCCAGTCCTTCAGGAAACGGCCCGCAGGGAAGACCGTGACCTGCTTGAGCACGTTGTTTTGATCGATGGAACAGATGACTCCGCGCCCGGTGGAGGCACTGTAGAAGAAAATGCGGTCGCCGCTGAGTGTGGTGATTTGCGTCCAGTCCGTCGCAAAACTCCCCGCAGAGAAGACCGTGACGTCACCGATTGCGTTGTTCTGATCAATGGAACAGATAACTCCGCGCCCGGTGGAGGCGCCGTAGAAGAGAATACGATTACCGCTGAGTACGGTGATCTGCGTCCAGTCACTCGCGAAACTGCCCTCAGGAATCACGGTGAGGTCTTTGGTGACATTGTTGGCGTCTATGGAACCGATGGCGCCACGAGCCACAGAGGCGCTGTAATACAAGATGCGGTCTGTCATGTCGCAGCCTCCTGGACCGACTGCGCGCGTCTGCTCGCGCCAGTCATGACACTGGCCGGCGACTACCGCATGAGGGCAGGCGTGTCCCATTGGGCGGCGCCATCACCCCAGGGGGACGGAGGCCCCCGTACGGGTAGTCAGCTCAAGCCCTCGTTCCAGTATGGGCACGAGCTGCCGGGCCTTGCGAGTGGGGGCGCCATAACCTCCCGACGCTCACAGGTAGTTGAAACAAAACAGAGTACGTCGAGGAGCAGCTGAACGGGCCCAGCCCCAAGAAGAGCCAGGTCGTCAGCGGGGCGAGCGGCTGCGGCCCGAGCCACGCCCGGCCGCGGCGGCGCAGGTCACGGCATTGCGGTCAGGGCGTCCCGGACCCGATCGACGGAGGTGCGGGTCGAAGCGGCCAGGGACTCCAGTTCGGGTGCGTGCGGATCCTCCGGGGGGAGGCCGTGGGTCACCATCCCGGGTTGGCCGATTGTCCCGGCGAGGCGCTCCATCAGCGTCAGCAGTTGGGACAGCCGCTCGGCCCAGGGACGGTTGGCAGCCCGGCCACGACCTCGTCGGCCAGCCGGGCTCCGGCGGCGGCCTCGCGCAGTCGGGTGAGTTCGGCGCCGGCCTCGACCGGGTCTTCGCCGCCCCACAGGAGGCCGTATCCGGTCACGTGGTGGTGCAGGGCCTCGTCCGCGAGGACGGTCGCCAAGTCCAGGGAGAGCGAGTCGGCCCGCGCGCCGAGGAGCCGCGCCTGCCCGGCCGCGGCGGCCTCGCGGCTCGCGGAGCGGAGGGAGAACGCGAAGGTGAGCAGCGGCAGTTCGGTTCTCATCAGCATGGACTGGTGGGGGTTCCAGACCGACATCTGAAGTACACCCGTAGGTTCGTCCCTTCGCGGCGGGTGTAGCGCTCGAACTGGTACGGGCCGTAGACGTCGCCCCAGGTGTCGTCGGCGTCGCCGAACGTGTGCTGCGTGTGGTCGCGTCCGGTCTGGTGGATGAAGCTGCCGTACCCGTCCCTGACGTCGCACACGACGACCGGTTCGGTCCACGGTCCTTGGGGCTGGGCTCCCGCACGCATGAGGATGCGGTGGCGGCCGGCGCCGTCGTTCCCGTTCCAGAACGCGAGCCAGTGCCGGGCGGTCGGCGACCAATCGCTGACGCCGGGAACGTGCCCGCTGCTGTCCATGACGTACGTGCCGAGGTCGGTCGGCCACGACGATCCCGGGGAGCGAGCCGCCCTCACGCAAAGGGCCTGGAGCGCGGCCAGGGCGCCGAGGAGTTCCGCGTTCGCCGCGTGCCAGGCGAGGAGGTCGAGGTCGCCGGTGACGAACAGACCGGCCAGGGCCGCCTGCACGAGGGTGTCGAGCAGGACGAGCACGGCGCTCGCCCGCAGCAGGTGGAGCGGCCAACGGGCTTGGCGGGGAAGGAGCTTCACGCCTGGACCGCCGAGCCGACCCGGACCGCCGAGCCGACCTGAACCGCCGAGCCGACCCGATCCGCCGCGTCGCCCCGGTCCGCCGAGTCGACCTGGTCCGCCGAGTCCGTCTGCGGCGCCACGGCGGCGACGGTGTGCTCGTACGCCTGGAAGCCGTCCTCGACGCCGAGGAAGATCTCGCCGAACTCCAGGTAGCCCTCGCTGATCAGCGGTGTGTCGCGCAGTGCCTCGACGAGGAAGTAGTAGGCCCGCAGGTCTTCCGTCTCCAGGACCGCGAAGTCGGTCACCCGGCCGTGGAAGGCCTCCGCGTCGAAGAAGCGGGCCGTCACCCGGGGCGCGAACGCGGCGAAGAGCGGGTCGAGATGGGTGGCGCGCAGGGCGTTCCGCTCCTGGCGGGACAGGGCCAGCCAGCGCGGAGTGACGCGATAGGTCAGCACGATGCCGTACTTCAAAGGATCCCCCGGTTCGGCGCAAGGACGGCGACAGCAATTGCTAACACCGTTTACTTTCGGGGAGAGCTAAAGTGATACGTGTTAACTTTGTCAAGCGGGGACCGCGGCAAGCCCGTTGCCGCACTCCCGCCCCGCCCCGGCCCACCGTGAAAGGCCACCGTGACCCGCTCGGACACTCCCCCGCCCACCCGGCGCCACCGGGTCCGCGAACAGGCGCTCGACGAGATCCGGCGCACCGCGCGCCGCCTGCTCGTCGAGCAGGGTCAGACCGCCGTCACCCTGCGCGCGATCGCCCGCGAGATGGGGATGACGGCGCCGGGCCTGTACCGCTACTACGCGAACCACCAGGACCTGATCCAGGCGCTGGCCTCGCATCTGTACGACGAGCTCGCCGCCGCCCTGGCGACGGCGCGCGACCGGCAGCCCGGGGACGCCCCGGGGCCGCGGATGCGTGCCGTGTGCGCGGAACTGCGCCGGTGGGCCCTTGCCCACCCCCGGGAGTTCGGCCTGCTCTTCGCCAAGCCGCTCACCGAGGCCGGCACCGACCCGGACCAGCCCGCCCACGACGCCGGCTGGCGCTTCGGCGGCGTCGTCCTGGAGCTCATGGTCCAGCTCTGGCGGCGCGGCGGCATCACACCGCCCGAGGACCTCGACCCCGCGTGGATCACCCAACTGGAGGAAGTGCGGGAGCACTTGGCGGGCGAGCCCGTACCGCTGGAGATCATCTACGTCTTCGTCGCCTGCTGGGCCCGTCTCTTCGGCACGGTGGCCGTGGAAGCCTTCGGCCACCTCGACTTCGCCCTGACCGACCCCGAGCCGCTCTTCGCGCACGTCGTCGACGAGATCATGGCCACCCTCGGCGAGGGCACCCGCTGACGACCGTGAGCGCCCCGCTCGCACGCCCCTGAGGCCGGTCTCAGTCCTCGTCGTGGTCGTCGGCGTCGTGGCCGCCGCCGTCGCGGTCGTCGCCCGGCTTGTCCGCCGTGACCTTGCCGTCGACGGCGTTGACGGTGACCTCGTGCTCGGCGCCCTTGGCGTCGATGATGTCGACCTTCCAGACCGGCTTGCCGTCCACGCCGTCCAGCTCCACGCCGGTGACCGTGCCCGCCACGGACTTCACGGCCGTACCGGCGGCCGTGTTCAGGTCGACCTTCACGGACGTGACCAGAGGGCGTCACGGTCGCCGTCGTGCTCGTCACCGTGATCGACCCGGTGCCGCGGAGGAACGCCGTAGCCCACGCCCGGGCGCCTGTCAGTCCGCAATCTTCCGGGGTCCCCCGGCGCGACGCCGTTGCTACGTTCCGGACCGTCGTCCCGCTTCGACCCGGAGGTCACGTTGAGCGCGAAGAACCCCACCCGTCGGAACATCCTCAAAGCCGCCGGAGGACTCTCGGCCGCGATCGCCGTGGGCGGTGCGGGCGTCCTGGCCTCGGCGGCGCCCGCCGCCGCCGTCGGGGACGGCTTCGGGCTGCGGATCGTGGACCGCAACGAGACCGACGCGCGCATGTGGTACTACCGCTTCCAGACGGGCGCCATCGGCTGGAACCCCGGCGTCAACGTGCTCCTGCCCGACGACTACCACTGGAGCGGGCGCACCTACCCGGTGCTCTACCTCTTCCACGGCGGCGGCACGGACCAGGACTTCATCACCTTCGACCGCGAGGGCGTCCGCGACTGGACCGCGGGCCGGCCGATCATCGTCGTCATGCCCGACGGCGGGCACGCGGGCTGGTACTCCAACCCGGTGAGCTCCAACGTCGGCCCGCGGAACTGGGAGCAGTTCCACATCTCCCAGCTGATCCCGTGGATCGACGCGAACTTCCGTACGTTCGCCGAGTACGACGGCCGTGCCGTGTCCGGCTTCTCGATGGGCGGCTTCGGCGCCCTGAAGTACGCCGCCAAGTACTACGGCCACTTCGCCTCGGTGAGCGCCCACTCCGGTCCGGCCAGCCTGCGCCGGGACAACGGCCTCGTGGGCCACTGGGCCAACGCGAGCTCCGCGGCGCTCGACCTGAACGGCGGCACGATCTACGGCGTGCCGTTCTGGGACGAGGCCCGGGTCAGCGCGGACAACCCGGTGCAGCGGATCGAGAGCTACCGCAACAAGCGGGTGTTCCTCGTCGCCGGCACCAGCCCCGACCCGATCAACTGGTTCGACACGGCCAACGAGACCCAGGTCCTCGCCGGGCAGCGGGAGTTCCGCTCGCTCCTCGGCAACGCGGGGATCCCGCACGAGTGGTACGAGCTGCCCGGCGGCCACTTCATCCGCCACGACATGATGCAGCGCGACATCGACGGCGTCATCGACCGGCTCCGCAAGGCGTGACCCGATGCGTCCCCGACCTTCCCGGCGCGCGCTGCGCCGGCTCCTCACCGCGGCGGTCGCGCTGCTGCCGGCGCTGCTCGCCACGACCCCGGCCGAGGCCGGGACCACCGGCTCCGCCTCCGCGTGCCCGGCCGCCGGCTTCGTGAGCCAGCCGTTCCACCCGGGCCACAACGGCGTCGACATCGCCAACGACGTCGGTACGCCGATCTACGCGGTGGGCGACGGCGTGGTGACCATCTCCGGCTACACCGGTGACTACGGCCAGTGGATCCGCATCCAGCACCCGGACGGGAAGACCTCCGAGTACGGGCACATGTACCAGCGGGACGTCGAGGTCGGCGACCACGTCGTCGCCGGCCAGCGGATCGCCCTCATGGGAGCCGAGGGCAACGCGGACGGCCCCCACGTCCACCTGCGGATCTGGGGGGACCTGTCGTACTCGTACGGCATCGACCCCGAGGTCTACCTCGCGGAGGGCGGCGTGGTGCTGCCGTGCATCCCGGGCAGCGGTCCGCGCCCCAAGGCGCTCGTGTACCCGGCGGAGTCGGGCCGGGTGGTGGCGGCGCGGTCGGCGGACGGGCGCCTGGAGGTGTTCGCCGCCGGAGCGGACGGCGTCCACCACGCCTGGCAGCGGGAGGCGAACCGCGACTGGTCGGAGTGGGAGCGGCTCGGCGGGCCCGCGAACGCCCAGCTGGCGATCGCTCCGAACGAGGACGGCCGCCTGGAGATGTTCGCCATCGACGGGAGCGTCTTCCGGCACCGCTACCAGCTCTCCCCGTCGGGCTCCTGGTCCGACTGGGAGGACTTCGGCGGCGGCGGTCGCGACATCGCGGCCGGCGTGAACGCCGACGGCCGCATCGAGGTCTTCGCCTCCGGCCCGGTCGGCGTGTTCCACCGGTACCAGCTGACGCCGAACGGCGGCTGGTCGGCCTGGGAACCGACGGGCGGCGGGCCCGCCGACAGCCGCATCGAGATGGAGAAGTCGCCCGACGGGCGCCTGGAGGTCTTCGCGCTCAACGGCAGCACGTTCCAGCACCAGTACCAGACGGACCCGAACGGCGGCTGGTCCGCTTGGGGCGACTTCGGCGGCGGCGGTCACGACCTCACGGTCGACCACAACGCCGACGGGCGCATCGAGGTCTTCGCCTCCGGCCCGGTCGGGGTCTTCCACAAGTACCAGACGGGTCCGAGCAGTTGGTCGGGCTGGGAAGGCACCGGCGGCCCGGCGGACTCGCAGCTCAGCAGTGAGCGCACGGCCGACGGCCGCGTCGAGGTCTTCGCCATGAACGGCGACACGGCCGTACACGCCTGGCAGACCGGGGTGAACGCGCCCTACCACCCCTGGGAGCCCTTCGGCGGGGGCGGCACCGAGGTCACCGCGGCCTCCAACGCCGACGGCCGGATCGAGGTCTTCGGCACCAACCCCACCGGCACGTTCCACATCTGGCAGACCGGCTTCTCGGCCTGGTCGCCGTGGGGCTGGGTGAACAGCACCGCGGGCCCCGGCCTCGGCTGATCCACACCCCAGCCGACCCCCGAGGTGTGCACCCTCACCAGCCGACCCCCAGGGTCTGCACCCTCACCAGCCGACCCCCAAGGCGTGATCCCCACCAGCCGACCCCCAAAGTGTGATCCCCACCAGCCGGCCCCAGGGCCTGATCCCTCACCCGCCGGCCCCGAGGTCGGCTCCCCCACCCGCCGACCCTCAAGGTCCGATCCCCCGACCGCCGCCACCCGTCCGACCCGCGGCCGGCCGAGCCCTCGCGGGGGGGGGGGGGGGTGGGTTGTCCTCCCCCCCCCCGGGGGGGGTGTTGGCTCGGGAACGGGGGGGGGTTCCCCCCCCTTTTTTTCCCCCCCACCCCCCCCCCCGCCCGTGTTTTCCCCCGTTTTTTAGGACCACCCCCTCTCCCCCCCCCCCCCCCCCCCCCCCCCCCCCCCCCCCCCCCCCCCCCCCCCCCCCCCCCCCCCCCCCCCCCGCGGTTCCCCTGGAGATCTTCATGCTTCCCCTCAGCAGACGGAACCTGCTGCGCGGCGCCGCCGGGCTCGCGGTGCCGGGCGCGGCCGCCCGCGCCGTCGCCGCGACGGGCGGGGCCGTCCCGCCCGCCCGGTGGATCGGCGCGGGACCGTTCGCCCACGTCTACGACCCGTCCACCCCCGCCGGGCCGCGCTACCTCAACGACCACACGCTGATCCGGGCCCAGGACCGCTGGCATCTGTTCAGCATCGTCGGGACCAGCGCGCCGCGCGGCGAGGCCCCGGACAGCTCGGCGGAGACCTCCTTCGCCCATGCCTCCGCGCCGACCCCGCAGGGCCCGTGGACCACGCACCCCGACGCGCTCACCGTCACACCGTCGTACTTCGGCGAGGAGCACCTGTGGGCGCCGCACGTCGTCGAGGCGGGCGGCCGGTACTGGATGTTCTACGCCGCGGGCGGCACGGACGGGGCCGCCGTCAACCTCGCGACCTCCACCGACCTGTTCACCTGGACCCGCGAGCCGTCCGGGCCGCTCTTCCGGGGGATCGCCGCCCGCGACCCGATGGTCCTGCGGGTCGGCGGCGAGTGGGTCATGTACTACACCGAGCTGTCCGGCCCCGGTGGACACCATGTCGTGGCCTACCGGCGGTCCGCCGATCTGGTGCGCTGGAGCGAGCCGGGCGTCGCGTTCACCGACGCGAGCACGGACACGACCGTCTCGGTCACCGAATCGCCGTACGTCGTCGAACGGGACGGCTGGTACTACCTGTTCATCGGGCCGCGAGGCGGCTACGCGGGCACCGACGTGCTCGCCTCCCGCGACCCCTTCCGCTTCGACCTCACCGGCCCCGCCGGGCATGTCCCCGGTCACGCGGTGGAGGTGTTCGCCGACGGGGACGCGTGGTACGCGAGCGCGGCGGGCTGGTTCGGACAGGGCCTGTACGTCGCGCCCCTGGAGTGGCGGGACACTCCCCCACCCTGGCAGAGCCCGGACAACCCGGTGGCGGGGCTCGACGTGGCCGGCCGGCTCACGGTGTTCGCGCTCGACGCCGCCGGCCGCGCGATGCTGCGGCGCGTCCAGCTCGACGCGAACAGCGACACCTGGTCGGAGTGGGAGACCTTCGGAGGTCCGGCCGGCGCTGTTCCCACCCTGGGGCGCAACAGCGACGGTCGCCTGGAGGTGTTCTCGCTGGCCCCGGGTGGTGTCAACCTGCACCACCGGGTGCAGCGGCCGGACGGCGGCTGGGACGACTGGGAGGAGTTCGGCGGCCCGGCGGGTGCGGCTCCCGCCGTCGCCCGCGACGCCGCGGGCCGCCTGGAGGTCTTCGTGTCGAGCCCCGGCGCCGCCTCCTTCGCGCGGCGACGGCAGCGCTCACCGGGGTCGGCGGCCTGGGATGCGTGGGAGCCGGGCTTCGGCGGGGCCGCGGGCGCCCCACCGGCGGTGGCGGCCAACGCCGACGGCCGGCTTGAGGTGTTCGTCCTCGCGGTCGGCGGCTCCGGGGTCCGCCACCGGTGGCAGGAGTCCCCCGGTGGCGCCTGGACCGGCGCCTGGTACCCCTTCGGCAGCGCGGCCGGCACGGCGCCGCGGGTGGCCCGGGACGGCAGCGGCCGGCTCACCGTGACCGCGATCGGACCGTCCGGCGCGGGGACGTTCTTCCGGCGGCAGACCGTGCCGAGCGGCGGCTGGGACGACTGGCAGCCGCTGTTCGGCTGGAGCGCCGCCGCCCCGGCGCTCGCCGTGAACGCCGACGGCCGTCTGGAGGCGTTCTCCCTGTCTCCCGGCGGTGCCCGGCTCGGCCACCGCTGGCAGGTGACGCCGGGCGGGAGCTGGGATCCGGGCGGGGAGTTCGGCGAGCCCGGGACCGTACTCGCGGCCACGCCCTCGGTCGCCCTCGACGCCACCGGGCGGATCCACGTCTTCGCCGTCACCGCCGAGGGCCGGATGCGGACCCGCGTCCAGGACCGGCCGAGCGGCGGGTGGCGGCCGTGGACGGCCTTCGGTGACCGTCCGGTCGCACCTCTCGTGTCGGGCAGTCCCGCACTCTGAGTGCGGACCGCGCTGCGCTCCGTACGGATTGCGCCAAGTAAGGGGTGCCGAGGAGACGTTCGATCGCCTGACGAACCTCCCGGATCGCCCCTTACTCCCCCTCCGGGCCCCCTCCGGGCATCGTGACCTACCCCACCTTGCCGAATGCGTCCACCTCGCGACTCCCTCCGATCTCAAGGTCCCCCGAGCTTCTGGGCTGTGATGTTGCGACGACCACGAAACCTCCAGGACCGACCGAGGGGGTCGGCGGCCGGCGCGGTCGGTCCCGGCCGAAGTGGCCGAAGCGCGCCGGTGAACTCTCCTGACTGGTGAGTATCGTTCCGCTCGTCCGACAACCGCTGACGGGACGAAGAGGGGGAGCGGTGAGCGGCGTAGTCGTCCATCTGCCGCGGGGAAGCGGCGGCGCCGACGGCGGCGAACCGGGCGGGGACGCGGTCACGCTGCGTCTCGGCCCCGGCCAGGTCGCCCGCTTCGGGCGGGGATCCGCGACGACCCCGGTCGAGCTCCGCCTCGCCGACGCGGCGATCTCCCGGCTCGCCGGGGAGATCCGCGCGACCGACGACCACTGGCAGCTGACGAACCACAGCACCACCCACAGCTACCTGGTGGAGAACCCCGAGGGGGCGGGCGAGTACCTGAGGGTCCCGCCGCGGCGAGTCGGGGCGCCCGTCCCGTTCGAGTTCTCCCGCGTGGTGCTGCCCACCCGCGGCGAACTCGCCGTCTCCTTCCAGGTGTTCGCGCCCGACCACGTCTACCTGGACCCGGACGCGATGGGCGCGCCCTGGGGCAGCCGTACGGTCACCGCGTACTCCCTGGACGAGTCGGCCACGTACTTCCTCGTGCTCGTCGCGCTCTGCGAGCCCCGGCTGCGCGACCAGTCCCGCGTGGCGGTCCCCACCACGCCGCAGATCGTCGAGCGGCTCAGGGGGCACGTCACCGGCGGCACGCTGACCGCGCGGGCGATCAGCTCGCACATCGACTACCTCGCCGAGGAGAAGCTGCGCATCGGAGTCCTCGACGCCCAGGAGCCGGGCAAGGGCGACCGCCGCAACGGCAAGCGGGAGGAGATCGTCGGGCTCGCGCTGCGGTTCGGTCTGGTGCGGGAGGAGCATCTCGGGCTGCTGCCGTCCCTGGCGGGGGGCGGCGGGCGGGAGCGGCAGAGGGCGCGATGACGGCGTCGCAGGGCCCGCACGACACCACGGGACTCGACCGTACGGAACTGCTGGCGCCCGGCCACCGGGTGGGCGACTGGGTGGTCACCGAGCTGATCGGGTCCGGGGGCTGGTCCACGGTGTACGCGGCACGGCCCGCCGGTCCTCGCCACGAGGGCGAACCCCGGGCACCCGAGCCCGCCGAGGTCGCCCTCAAGATCATGCCCATCGCCGGTCTCGCGCCGCGGCAGGCGCGCAGGATCGTCGAGTCCGCCCGGCGCGAGGTCGAACTCGGGCGCAGGGCCGGGCATCCCCGGCTGATCGGTCTGCGGGAGTCCTTCGTCCTCGCCGCCCCGGAGCGGCCCGCCGTGGACGGGGCGATCGTGCTGGTCATGGAGCGGGCCGCCGGGAGTCTGCGCGAGCTCCTCGACGCGGGGGTCTCCGAGGCCGATCGCGGCCGGCTGATCGCCGGGATCTGCGAGGGCCTGGCCCATCTGCACCGCTCGGGCTGGGTGCACGCCGACCTCAAGCCGGAGAACGTCCTCCTCGGCCGGGACGGTTCGGTGAAGCTCTCGGACTTCGGCCTCGCCACGGAGCTGACCGGGACGCACGGGTACGTGCCGCCCATGGGCACCCTGGACTACCTCCCGCCGGAGCGCTGGCGGGCGCCGCTCGGGGAGCTCGGCGTGCAGGTCCGGCCGAGTGCCGACATCTGGGCGCTGGGGGTCGTCGTCCACGAGGTGTTCGCCTCGGGCGCCTCACCGTTCCCCGGCGCCACACCCGTGGCGCGGGGCGCCGCCGTGCAGGAGTACGGCGAGGGGCGCGCGCCGCTGCGCATGGACCCCGTGGTGCCGCCGTTCTGGCGGGCCCTCGCCGCCGACTGCCTGGCCCCGACGCATGCGGCGCGCGCCCCGCACACGGCGGAGAGCCTGCTGGCCCGCATCGAGGCGCGGGAGGGGACGGACGGCGGCGGCGAGGAGCACGCCATGCGGCCGCGGGGCCGGGTCCGGGCGGCCGTCCTCGCCGCCGCGCTCTGCGGGACCGCCGGGGCGACCCTGTGGTCGGACGCCGTACCGGAGAGCGCGTCCGGTCATCGTCCCGGCGCGGTCAGGGTCTTCAACGCGGAGCGGGGCTGCCAGGACCGGACGGACAGGGACCCGCAGTGCAGCCTGGGCCTGGCGATCGACCCCCAGCGACCGTATGCCGCGGGCAACGTCGTACCGACCCGGGTGTGGCACGGCGACGTCCTCACCGCCGAGTGCCGGCTGCCCGACGGACAGCCCGTCATCGACGAGGAGGACCTGCAGTCCACCGTCTGGTTCCGCGTCCGGCTGCCGCACGGCTCCGCGTACCCGGCGGCCTGGCTGCCCGCCGTACGCACGAAGGACCGTCCGGCACTGCCGCGATGCCCCCGGCCCCCGTCCGAACCCCCGCAGCGCGGAGGTCCGGCCGCCGAAGGGCTCGGGTCCTAGTCGATCGCCGGCCCGGAATCGTTCAGCCAGCCCCATTCCGCCCACGTGGTGAAGCCGGTCTGCCACCGGTGGTAGACGCCGGCGTGGCTGGTGCCGAACACCTCGACGCGGCCGTCGGCGTTGTTGCCCGCGCCGATCTCGGTGCCTCCGCCGCCGAAGGTCTCCCAGCCGGAGTACGCGGCGTTCGGGCCGGTCTGCCAGGCGTGGCTCGCGGTGGCGGAGTTGATCGCGAAGACCTCGACCCGGCCGTCGACCGAACGCGAGGTGGTCAGCTCGGCGTTCGAGATCCCGCCGGTGCCGGTCCACGCCGACCAGGAGGTCGGGTTCGTCTGCCAGCGGTGGAAGACACCGCTCGCGTTGGAGGCGAACACCTCAAGGCGGCCGTCCTGGTCGTAGCTGACGGCGACGTCGTGCCCGCCGCCGCCGAAGTCCTCCCAGGCGGACCAGCCGCCGTTGACCGCGGTCTGGTACAGGTGTCCGAACGTCGCGTCCGACAGCGCGAACACCTCAAGGCGCCCGTCGGGCGCGTTCTCGACGGCCAGGCGGGCGTTCGCCGGACCGCCGCCGGTGCCCTCCCAGTTCGCCCAGCCGCCGCTGGGCGCGGTCTGCCAGCGGTGGAACACGCCGTCGGCGTTGGAGGCGAACACCTCGATACGGCCGTCGGCGTTGCTGCCGGCCGCCAGCCGGTGTCCGCCGCCGCCGAAGTTCGCCCAGGCGGACCAGCCCGCGCTCGGCCCGGTCTGCCACATGTGGTCGAAGGTGCTCGCCGAGAGCGCGAACAGCTCCAGGCGGCCGTCCGCGTTGGACGCGACCGCCAGCTGCGCGTTGCGCGGGCCGCCCTCGAACCGCCATGTGGACCAAGCGCCGTTCACCGCGGTCTGCCAGGCGTGCCAGACGCCGTCGGCGCCTGCGGCGAAGGCCTCCAGACGTCCGTCGGCGGACCGGCCGGACACCACCCGGCCCGAGCCGTACGGGTGCCGGGGTCCGGCGCTCATGCCGGACCACAGCGCGTTGGCGATGGTCACCGCGTCGCCCGCCTGGACTCCGTACAGGTAGCGCAGGTCCTCCCGAGGCCGCTGGACGTGCCAGCAGACCTCGCCGATCGCCTCGTCGTTCCACGAACCGCCCGGATACTGGCTCTCCATCGCGTCCAGGAAGGCGTTGGTCGCGTAGACCGGGTCGAGACGCTGCTCCTTGGTGCCCCACCAGTCCTGCTGCTGGAACAGCCCGACGCTGGTGTAGTCGACGGCCTGGGAGTAGTTGTTCATGCTGCTCTCCACGATGATCGTGGCGAGCGCGATGGCCGCGGCCTTCTCGTTGAGCCCGCGGTCCTTCACCGCCTGCGTCACCATCCGCGCACAGGACATCTTGTACGCGTCGAGGTAGCCGGCCATCTTCGCGTTCAGCTGCGGGTTGAGCTGGTCGGCGAGGACACCGTCGGTGGCCGACGGGCCGGCCGGGTCGCAGGGCTCCGTGGGGATGGCGAACCCCTCCGGGCCGCTGAAGTACCGGGCGACGCCGTGCCGGTCCTTCCCCGGTTCCGGCACGGGCCGGGCGGTGGCCGCCGGGGCGGTCAGACCGACGGCCAGCGCCCCGGCTCCGGCGACGACGACCAGTCGGGTGAGCGCACGGCGTAAGAAGTCTCTTGCCATCACGGGCCTTTCTGTCACGGAGTCGGTGGGGAGAGCCCGTGCGCAAGGTAGTGGCGAGAGAACCGGGGACGGCATCCGGAACGATCCGGAGTGACACCGCCGTCGAGCACCGCCGGCCGCGGTCAGGGCGTGCCGGGCGTGCCCGTGGGGGCCGCCGGGGCGGGGCAGGCGACCGTGCCGGGGCGTACGGACAGCGAGAGCTTCGGGGTCGTGAGGAGGCCCGGGATCTGGAAGTCCTGCGCGGTGCCGGTGATCCGGTCGAACTTGGCGTAGCGCGCCTGGATGCCGAAGCGGTGCTGCGGGCTGTCCAGCGGGTTGGTGACGTACGCGCCGGTGGCGTCCTTGACGGTCTTCACGTCGGCGCCGTTGACGTTGAGGTCGACGATGCCGTCCATGTCGAGGACGCCGGTGGCCGTGCGCAGGTCGAGGACGGTGTTCTTCGTCCTGATCTCCCAGCTGCCCGGGTCGTCGTCGCCGAGGGTGAGCAGCAGGGTGTACGTGGCTCCCGCGATCTGCTGCCGCCGGCTCAGGCACAGGCCGTTGATGACGCCGTCCGCGAAGCCCATGCGGAGCACGCGCTCGCTGCCGGTGGTGCCGTCGGGGCGCCCGACGGCCTGGTCGACGACGGCGGCGCCGTACTGCGTCCCGTACAGGCTGCTGGTGGTGAAGTCGACGGGCCGGTCCTGGATGCGGAGGCCGACGGCCAGCGCTCCCGTCGCCATCGCGGAGCCGAGGCCGCCGGCGGCGAGGAGCGCGGGCAGGGCGACGGCGAGGGACCGGCGCCAGTGGGTGCGGCCTTCCTCCCGGGTCCTCATGGTGTGGTCACCGTGATGGTGCCGGGGAGGTGGACGGGGTTGTCGGTGGAGTTGAGGGCCGCGTGGTCGTCGACCGTACGGATCGCGTAGATGTCGCCGGTGAAGTCCTCGGCTCCGGCGGTGAGCGGGATGAGGGAGCCGAAGAAGTCGAGCAGTCCCTGCACGCCGCAGATCTTGACGAGGACGCGGACGCAGACGTTGGTGATGTTCCCCCACATGGTCGTCGTCTCGGCCCTGCCCGCGCTGTCGTAGCCGCCGAGCGAGCCCTCGGCGGGCACGTCGATGGTGACGGTGTGCCCGGCTGCCTTCTGGACGACGTTCATGTGGGAGCGGACCTGGAGCTTGGTGAAGGTGTACTGGGTGGTGGTGCGCGTCGAGCCGTCGGAGAGCCGGATGGCGACGTTCTTGTCGACCGTCATCGAGACGGCGACCATGCTGGCGATGGTGACGTGCAGCGGGTCCGGGGAGGGCAGGAAGGGCACGCCGAGCGGATCGACCGCCGCGCTCCCGGCGGAGGCGCTGCTCGGCTGCCCGGACCACACGGCGGTGGCGACCGCCAGGACCAGGGCGGCGGTCACGGCGAGGGCCTTGCGCGGGGCGACGCGCGCCCCGGCCGTCATCCTTCCACCGCCCGCCGGCGGGGGCGTTTGACGCCCCAGCCGACCATCATGGAGCCGCCGAGGACGCCGAGGACCATCCCGAGCAGGAAGCCGCCCAGGTTGGAGACGACGAGCGAGACGACGGCGAGGACCGCGCCGATGAGCCCGAAGGTGTACCGCTGGGCGGGCAGCGCGAGCGGGATGAGCCCGCACAGGATCATCCCGCCGCCGACGAGGTAGCCGGCCACTCCCCCGAAACCGGTGCTGACGATCAACTGGAGGGAGCTGAGGGAGAACTTGAGGACGGTCCAGCCGCCGGCGACCAGCCAGACTCCGCCCCAGAACGGCCGGGTGCGGCGGAAGGCGCGGAACCAGGCGTACGCGGCCCGCGCCCGGCTCAGCATGCGCTCGCCGATCCCGCGACGACCCTGATCTTCAGGTCGGGCAGCACGAGCGCCCCGGCCATCTCGGCGTCGTACGCGGTGGCGTTCAGTCCGTGCAGCGCGATGGAGCTGCCTCCCTCGCCGCCGGCCGAGCCGAGGCCGAAGCCGCCGGGCAGGGCGCCGGTGAGGGGCTTGCCGGCGACGGTGACCTGGTCGGCGGCCTGACCGAGGACCGCGTTCTGGAGGGTGGTGGGCCCGTACGCCTGGAGTTCGGTGGCCTGGATGTAGAGGTTCGAGGCGTCGATGTCGGTGGTGAAGGCGGCGGGCGGGGTCGCCGTCACCGTCTGGCCGCCCGTCAGGAGCAGCGAGTACGGGACTCCGGCGATCGTCTGGTGGACGATGCCGCACAGTCCGGCGAGATGGGCGCTGGCGAAGCCGACGCGCGCCATCGCGGTGGTGGTGGTCGTGGTGCCGTCGGGGCGCCCGACGGCGGGGGTGTTGACGATGGCGCCGAAGCCGCTGCCCTCGACCCCGTTGGAGGTCAGGGTGAAGGGCTGCCCGGTGACGCTGAAGTTGGCGGCGAGCGCGCCCTGCGCGAGGGCGGTGCCGAGGAAGCCGATGGCGAGGGCCGAGGGCACGAGGGCGAACGCGCCGCGCCCCCAGCGGGTGCCGCGGCGGCTGCCGTCGGCGGCCTGGGCGAGCATCCGGGCGTTCCAGCCGGTGGCGGCGCCGCGGGCCCCGGAGAGGAGGTCGCTCATGCGGATCCGCTCCCGGCCGGGACGGACGGAGAGGTACGGCGCGGGAAGCGCCGTTTGGCCGGCTTCTCGGGGAGCCAGGCGAAGGCCATGGAGCCGCCGAGGACCGAGAGGAACATCCCGGCGAACAGGCCGCCGAGGTTGGACAGCGGGAAGGAGGCGACTCCCGCGATCACCGCGATGACGCCCGCGGTGTGGCGCTGTCCGGGCAGCAGCAGGATGAGCAGGGCCATCGCCATGAGGACGACCCCGCCGGCCATGCCCGCGATGCCTCCGACGCCGACCTGGAGGATCTTGCCGAGCGGCGCCATCGGCAGGAAGAAGATGACGAAGCCGCCGAGTCCGGTCCAGACGGCCGCCCAGAAGGGCCGGGTGCGGCGCCAGCGGCGGAAGGCGCGGCGGGGCCCGCCCTGGATGGGCACGTCGGTCGGCTCGGGCGGCTGATCGGTGGTCATGGAGGCCTCGCAGCGGTGGGTCGGGGTGGGAGGGTCGGGGCCCCGCGCCGTACGGAGGACGCGGAGCCCCGGGGTGGTGCGTGCGGTCAGGCGCCGCAGGTCTTGTCGCCCTGGGCGATGCCGATCGCGAGGTCCGGCAGGGTGATCGCACCGGCGATGGTGGCGCCGTTGGCGTCGGCGTTCAGGTTCTTGATGTCGGTCCGGCCGCCGGTGGCGTCGAGGCCGAACTGGCCCGGCGTGCCGTCGTTGATGCCGGTGCTCTTGATCCCGGCGCCGTCGGCGGCCGCGCCGATGACGTTCGGGGTGGTGTCGCTGGCGTTGAGCGTGGCCGTGGCCGCCTTGACCGCCTGGGCGTCCAGGACGAGCTTGTTGGCCTGGAGCCCGGCACCGGCGACGAGCTGGTCGCTGGTGAGCGGGGTGGCCGCGGCGGGCGAGGAGATGTTGAGCGACCAGGTGCCGAGGGTGCCGATCACCGGGAGGTTGACGGACTGGGTGGCGTGGACGCAGATGCCGTCCAGGCCCGCCTTGGCGATGCCGACCTCGGCGGCGCCCTTGGCCCCGCCGGCGTCGATGGTGTGCATGACCGCGCCGATGCCCTGCGGCGCGGCGACCGTCTTGGAGCTGAGGGTGAAGGGGACGCTCGTGAGCGAGAGGTTCGCGGCGAGCGCGCCCTGCACCATGGCCGTCGCCATGGCGGCGATGGCGGCCGTCGCGGGAACGGCGAGGAACGCCGATCTGCGCCAGCGGGTGACGCCTCTGGTCTCGTGCTGCATGTGATCTCCAACCGTCGTGCCGCACTGGCCGAATGACACTTCGCGGCTACCTGTTCGAGAATTGGACACTTCATCGAGAAGTGTCAACACCTCTGACAATCCTGGGGAGTTTTACTGCTGGTCTAGGCTTGGCCGATGCCACGGTTCAGGGAGACGGTCCGGACACTGCTGCGCGAGCGCCTGCTCGACGCCGCGTACGAGGCGGTCGCGGACCGCGGCTTCGACAAGCTGCGCATGGCGCACCTGGCGAGCGCCGTCGGCGTCAGCCGGCAGACGCTGTACGCGGAGTTCCCCTCCAAGGAGGCCGTCGGCGAAGCCCTGTTCCAGCGCGAGCTGGAGCGCTGCCTGGTCGGCATCCAGCAGGGCCTGGACGCGCACCGGGACGACCTGCGCGCGGCGGTCGAGGCCGCCGTCGGCTCCACGCTCACGCTGGCCGGCCGGAATCCGCTGATCAAGGCCATGCTGACCAGCACCGGCGAGGACGGACTCCTCTCGTACCTCACGACCCGGTCCACGGCGGCCTTCGACACGGCGACGGCGATGTGCGACGCGTACGCCACGGAGGCCTGGCCCACCATCGACCCGGTCGCGCGCGAACTGGCCGTGGACGCGGCGGTCCGGCTGACCGCAAGTCACATCGTCCAGGCCACCGCCTCCCCCGAGGAGTCGGCCCGCCGCATCGCGGACACCGTGGTCCGGGTGGCTCTGAGCACGGGCCGGAAACAGCTGCCCCGGTAGGACTCAGGGACCCTGCCCGCGGTACTCCTCAAGGACCGGCCGGTTGCCGATGTCCGGTGACGCCGAGACGGGGAAGGCCCGGACGCCGACCCGGCCCTCGATCCGGTCGAGCGCGCCCCAGCCGTAGGCCCGCGAGTCGTCGGACAGGTCGGGGTTGTCGCCCAGGTAGAAGAAGGCGCCCTCGGGCACGGTCCGCAGCTCGGGCCGCGCCGACCGGGTGCCGTCGGGCCCGCAGCAGGCGCTCGTACGGTGGGCCTGCGCCGCCCACGAGGGCGCCACCACCCGGCGCACCGGGCCCTGTCCCCGCTCCTGCAGGAGGACTTGGAAGGGCTCGTCCGGTGTGGAGACGATCCCCACCCGGTCGCCGGGCAGGGCGATCACCCGCTTGACGAGGAGGGCGTCCTTCCCGGTGGCCCGCAGCAGCACCACGTCGAACCGGTGCGCCTCACCGGCCGAGCCCGGGGCGACGAGGATCCGGTCGCCCTGATGGAGGGTGGGGGTCATGCTGGTGCCGTCGACGCGGACGCCGAGGGCCGTGACGGCGACCCCGGCGAGGAGGCAGATCAGGACGCCGGTCCCGAGGACGGCACCGGCCGCCCGGCGCGCGTTCATCGGCGTCGGGTGGGGTCCGGCGGCCAGGCGCCACCGGACCGGTCGATTTCGGTCATGGCGGGAAGGTAGGCCGGGCGGCGGACGGCGGCTGTGACCGTACCGCTCAGGGTTGTTGACCGCGCGTCTGATAAGACCGGGGCGTCTCGCCGGTCCAGCGCCGGAACGCCCGGTGGAAGGCGCTGGGTTCGGAGAAGCCGAGCTGCCGCGAGAGCCGCTCGATCGAGACCCGGCCGCCGGTCAGCTCGGCGATGGCGTGGTCACGCCGCACCTGGTCGCGGATCCGCTGGTACGTCGTCCCCTCGGCGGCCAGTTGCCGCCGCAGGGTCTGCGGGCTGACGGACAGCCGGTCGGCGAGCTGCTCGGGCGTCGGCACCGGCCCGGCGGGCAGCGCCCGGCCGATCAGGTGCCGCACCCGGCCGGTCGCCGTACTGCCGTAGTCGCCGCAGACCAGCACGTCGACCGGCGCGCGGCGCAGGAAGGCCTTGAGCGCGGCCGCGTCCCGCAGGACGGGTTCGTCGAGGTCGGCCCTGTCGAAGACGGCCGCCGTGCGTCCCGCCCCGAAGACGCAGGGCGCGCCGAAGAGCAGGGCGTACTCGCGCGCGTGCCGGGGTTCGGGATGGACGAACTCGACCCGCCGCAGGCCGATCCGGCGCCGCACGAGCCAGCCGGCGAATCGGTGCGCGACCAGGACGGTGGACTCGGCGCCGAAGTGGAGGGGGTCGTCGTACCCGGAGACGTCGAACTCCATCCGCGCCTCGTCGAGTCCGCCGGTGCCGGGCTCCACGAGCCGGAAGCGCGGGCCGGCCGGGAAGAGGGAGTAGAAGGTCTGCGCGCGCCGGAGCGCCTCGCGCAGGTCCCGGCTGCCGTGGACGACGACATGGGCCATCATCGCGAAGGTCCCGACCTTGCTGGGCGCGCCGCCGAAGCCGATCAGCTCGTCGTCGAGGGTGGCCCACAGCATCCTGACGAGCTGCCCGAACCGTTCTGCCGGGACCCTGGCCCGGGATTCCTCCAGGAGCGTGGAGGGCAGTCCGGCGCGGGCGAGGAGCGGCCCCGGGGCCACCCCGCGGCGCTCGGCGCCGAGCAGCACGGCCCGTACGTGATGCGTACTCACCGAGGCGTTCACGGAAGAGTTCACAGAAGCTAGACACTTTCATCGAAGGATGTCCAGGTTCCGACACTCTACTCAGAACTGTAAGGCTCTCGAAGTACGCATCCTGTGAACGGGACACAGCTCACAGCCGTACCGTCTGCTGCAGTACACCGAGGAAGAAGGGGCAGTACATGAGCGGAGTGGCACGCCGGACAGTGGTCGCGGCGGCGGGCAGCGCGGGCCTCGCGGCGGCGCTCGCCGCCTGCGGGGGCGGCGCGGACGACAAGGGCACGGCGTCGGAGGGCGCGGCTCCGAAGGGCACGGCTCTCGCCCGGACCGGGGACATCCCGGTGGGCGGCGGGAAGATCCTCGCCGACAAGGGCCTGGTGATCACCCAGCCGAAGGCCGGCGAGTTCAAGGCCTTCTCCTCGAAGTGCACGCATCAGGGTTGCGCCGTGAGCAGCGTGAAGGACGGCGTCATCGTCTGCCCGTGCCACCAGAGCCACTTCGACATCGCGGACGGCAGCGTGAAGGCCGGCCCGGCGCCCTCGCCGCTGCCGCCCGAGCCGATCCAGGTGGTGGGCGAGGAGATCAGCCCCGGGTGACGGCGCCCCCGTCACCCCTGGAGGCCTTCCAGCACTCCAGTACGTCGTCGGTCGTGGCGATCGTGGCGACGAGCGCGAGGGTGTGACAGATCATCGCGGGGGTGTAGTCGGCCGGCACCCCCGCGATGGCGTCCCCGGGCACGACGACCGTGTAGCCGAGGTTCACGGCGTCGAAGACCGCGTTGGGCACGGCCACGTTGGCGGAGACCCCCGTGACGATGAGCGTGCGGCAGCCGAGGTTCCGCAGGAGCGCGTCGACGTCGGTGCCGGCGAGCGGCGAGAGCCCGTGCAGGCGCCGTACCACCAGGTCCGCGTCGGCGACCTCGATCGGTCCGGCGATCCGGACGGCCGCGCTGCCGCTGTGCTGCTGCACGGGCAGCCGGGCGGCAGCCGTGAACAGCCGGGCGTTGGTGTTGGCGCCGCGCCCGTCGGGGCGCCGCTCGGCGACGGCGTGGATCACCTGGACGTCCGCCGCGTGCGCGGCGGAGACGAGACGGGCGACGTTCCGCAGGGCGCCCGACGTGCGGGCGGCGGCGGCCAGTTCGGGCAGGGCGCTGTCGGGACCCACGACGCCGTGCTGGCACTCGACGGTGAGCAGGGCGACTCCCCCGTCCGGGCGGATCCGCTCCGCGAGCCGCTCTCTCGGACTCCGACCCATGGCTCTCCCGCCTCCCCTTGCACGCGCGCGATGGACCCCCCATGATTTCTGACGTCTCATCAGAAATCCAGAAGGGTGCGGACGATGACCGTCGCACAGCGCCGTGGACGCCGGATCATGATGACCCCGGCCGAGCTCGACTCCTTCCTCGCGCAGCAGCGCACCTGCCGGGTCGCGACCGTCTCCGCCGACGGCCGGCCGCACGTCAGCGCGCTCTGGTTCGTCTGGGACGGCTCCTCGCTGTGGCTGTACTCGATCACCCGCAGCCGGCGCTGGGCGGAACTGCGCGCCGACCCGAGGATCGCGGTCGTGGTGGACGACGGCGAGGAGTACGGGGAACTGCGCGGCGTCGAACTGTCGGGCACCGCCGTCTTCGTCGGCGAGGCACCCCGCACCGGCGGGCCCTGCCCCGAACTGGACGTGCCCGAGCAGCTCTTCGCCGCCAAGAACTTCGGCCTGGACTCCATGCCGCACGACGGCCGGCACGCCTGGCTCCGGCTGACCCCGGACGCCATCGCCTCCTGGGACTTCCGCAAGCTCGCGAACCTCTGAGGCTCAGCTCGCCAGCGGCTCGGCCACCGCCCGCAGCGCGGCGACGACCGCGCGCACGGAGGGGCGGCGGCCCGCGTCGCCGCGCCAGGTGGCGTAGATGTGGCGCCGCACCTTCTGCCGTACGGGAACGAAGACGACCCCGTCCGGCACCGGACGCCCGAGCCGGGGCGTGACGCACACCCCGAGGCCGGCCGCGACCAGGGCCAGCTGGGTGTGGTGCTCGCCCGCGAGGTGCCCGATGCGCGGCTCGATGCCCTGCGAGCGCAGCGTGAACATCAGCCAGTCGTGGCAGAACTCGCCCTCGGGCCAGGACACCCACTCCTCGTCGGCGAAGTCCTCCAGGTCCACCGCCTCCCGCCCGGCGAGCGGGTGGCCGGCCGGCAGCGCGACATCGGCGGAGTCGTCCAGGAGGTGGGCGCGCTCCAGGCCGCCGGGGACGGGCGCCCGCTTGTTGCTCCAGTCCAGGACGATCGCCAGGTCCGCGTCACCGCGCAGGACCGCCCGCACGCCCGGCTCCGGCTCCAGCTCCGTCGTACGGACCCGGAGCTCGGGGTGCCCGGCACGCAGGGCGGCGAGAGCGGCCGGGAACAGTCCGCGCGCGGCCGTCGGGAAGCCCGCGAGCCGCACCTCGCCCACCACCCTCCCCCGCTGGGCCTCGATGTCGGCCTGGGCCATCTGCACCTGGGACAGGATCCGGGCGGCGTGCTCGGCGAGCAGCAGCCCGGCGTCGGTGAGCCGCACGCCCCGGCCGTTCTTGGCGAGCAGCTGCTGGCCGACCTCGCGCTCCAGCTTGGACAGCTGCTGGGAGACGGCGGAGGTGGTGACGTGCAGTCCGTCGGCCGCCCCGCTGACCGAGCCGTGCCGGGCGAAGGCGTCGAGGGTGCGGAGGCGCTCCAGGTTCAACATGTAAGCGATGCTAAGAGGAGGGGTGGAGGAAATCTAGCTTGTCCTAAGACGTCATTCCCCTGACCCTGAGTACATGAGCCCCACCCCCGCACCCTCCCCTTCTTCCTCCCCCCTCCTCGACTGGCGCGTCCGCTTCGGCGCCCTGGCCCTCATCTGGGGCTTCAGCTTCCTCTTCATCAAGGTCGGCACGGAGGGCTTCGCGCCGTTCCAGGTCACCTTCGGGCGGCTCCTGTTCGGTACGGCGGTGCTCGCCGTCGCGATCGTCGTGAAGCGCGACCGGCTGCCGCGCGGCGCCCGCGTCTGGGGCCACCTCACGGTCGCGGCCTTCCTCCTCAACGCGCTGCCGTTCTCCCTCTTCGCGTACGCGGAGCTGACGATCCCCTCCACCCTGGCGGGCATCTGCAACGCGACGACCCCGCTGTGGGGCATGCTGCTCTCGCTCGTGGCGCTCTCCGAGGACCGCCCGACCCGGGTCCGCGCGGCCGGCCTGGGCATCGGCTTCATCGGCGTCCTCACCGTGCTCGGCGCCTGGCAGGGCTTCTCGGGCCTCGACGTCACGGGCACGGCCCTGGCCCTGCTGGCCTCGTTCAGCTACGCGGTCGGCTGGATCTACGTCCGCAGGACCCTGAGCGCCACGGGCGCGTCGAACCTCTCCCTGGCGGGCTCCCAGGTGGGCCTGGCGACGCTGCAACTGGCGCTGGTCACGCCCCTGTTCACCTCGCTCCCCTCTTCGATCGACCTCCTGCCCCTCCTCTCCGTGATCGCCCTCGGAGCGCTCGGCACGGGGTACGCGATGCTGCTCCAGTACGGCGTCGTCGCGGAGGTCGGTCCGACGACGGCGTCGATGGTCACGTACTTCATCCCGGTGATCGCGACGGCGGCGGGGGTCGCGCTCCTCGACGAGCGCCTCACCTGGAACACCCCGGTGGGCGCACTCGTGGTCCTGGCAGGCGCGGCCCTCACGCAAACCCGCGCGAAGCGCTCACGCGTCGCGGCCCAACGTTCCGCTGGGGCGGCGCCCACCCCCGTTGTGGGCAATCGTTCCGCTGGGGCGATGGGGGTCCCCCCTGCTCGAGCGAAGCCGAGAGCTTGGGGGAGGGTGGGCACAACGGACCCGCGCCCTGCCGGCGCCAGAGGCTCCCGCGCCTGACCCGCACCACGAGTGACGGCACCCTGGTGGTGCGGGTCCAGGCTCGGAACGCGGAGGCGCCGCTAAGCGCGCCGTCCCGTGTGCCCACCCGTCCCGCCCAGCGGGACGATTGCCCACACGGGCGGGGGCACCGCCCACACACACCCTCACCCATAGCTCCGCGCCGCGACCGGCCCCACCGCCCCCGCCACCGCCCCCGCCAGCTCCTCCACGTCCGGTGTCGTGAGCCCCGAGACCGTCAGCCGGATCGCCGGCCCCGTCGCCATCCGGAAGCGGGCGCCCGGGGCGACCGCCCAGCCGGCGGCGAGGAGCCGGGTGACCGCCCCGGTCTCGTCGGGGACGGGGACCCAGACGTTCATGCCGCCGCACCCGTGCGCTTGGACGCCGCGCCGCGCGAGCGCCCGGACGAGCCCGTCGCGCCGCTTCCCGTACGCGCGGGCGACGGCGGCGGGGTCGACCGCCCCCGTGGCCCACAGGTGCGCGACGGTCCGCTGGAGGAGTTTGCTGACCCAGCCGGGCCCGAGCCGCTGCCGCCCGAGGATCCGGTCGACGGTCTCGGCGTCGCCGGTGAAGGCGGCGATCCGCAGGTCGGGCCCGTACGCCTTGGCGACCGAGCGGACGAGGACCCAGTGGTCGGTGACGCCGGCCAGCGGGTGGAGCGGCTGCGCGACGATGCCGTGCCCGTGGTCGTCCTCGACGAGGAGCACGCCGGGGTGCGCCGAGAGGACCCGCCGCAGTTCCTCCGCGCGGGACGCGGTGACGCAGGCCCCGGTCGGGTTCTGGGCCCGGTCGGTGACGATCACGGCCCGCGCCCCGTCCTGCCGGATGGCGCGCTCGACGGCCTCGGGCAGGGGGCCCTCGTCGTCGACGGCGACGGGCACGGGCCGCAGTCCGAGCGCGGGCACGAGGTCGAGGAGGCTGCCCCAGCCCGGGTCCTCGACGGCGACGGCGTCGCCGGGCCTGAGGCGGGCGGCGAGCACGCGCTCGACGGCGTCGAGGGAGCCCGAGGCGACGCCGACGGGCCCGGCGGGCACCCCGTCCGCGTCGAAGGCGGCGCGCGCGAGGCGCCCGAACTCCTCGTCGACGGGCGCCTCTCCGTACAGGACGGGCTGCTCGGCGTACCGCCGGGCGACCTCCGCGAAGGCCTCGCCGAGGGACGGCAGGAGCGCGGGGTCGGGGCTGCCGTTGCTGACGTCCCGGACCCCGGCGGGCGCCTCCACGCGGATCGAGCCGCGCGCGGTCGTGGCGGGGCGCGGCCGCACGCGGCTGCCGCGCCGGCCGTCCGTCTCGATGACCCCGCGCTCACGCAGGGTGCGGTAGGCGGCGGCGACGGTGTTGGGGTTCACGCCGAGGGTGGCGGCCAGTTCTCGCATGGGCGGGAGCAGTTGGCCGGGCTGGAGCGCACCCGTACCCACTCCCCGCTCGACGCTGGCGGCGATGTCCGATGCGCGACGGCCTTCGATCCGATACTCTCCTAGCACAAACACGAGTATGCACTAGTGCAATGGAGAACGCAATGAGCGCCGCCGCCGACACGAGCAGCTCCCCCGACACGTCCGCGCCGCGCGACACCTACACCCCGACCGACCGCACGGTGCCCACCCGCTCCCGCCAGCGCGCCTCGTACGACAAGGAACTCGTCCACTCGATACTCGACGAGGCCTACGTCTGCCACCTCGGCTTCGTCCGCGACGGCGCGCCGGTCGTCCTCCCGACGCTCTTCGGCCGGGTCGGCGAGCGCCTCTACGTGCACGGCTCCACCGGCTCGCGCCCGCTGCGCGCGGCGGGCGACGGCGTGACGGCCCCCGGTCTGCCCGTCTGCCTGACCGTGACGCACGTCGACGGCCTCGTGCTCGCCCGCTCCGCGTTCCACCACTCGCTCAACTACCGCTCGGTCGTCGTCCACGGCACCGCCCACCAGGTCACGGACCCCGAGGAGCTGCGGACCGCCCTGGACGCCCTCGTCGACCACGTCGTCCCCGGCCGCTCCGCCGACTCGCGCCCCGGGAACGCCAAGGAGCTCGCCGCGACCGCCGTGATCCGGCTCGACCTGGACGAGGTCTCGGCGAAGGTACGCACCGGCGGCCCCAACGACGACCCCGAGGACCTCGGCCTCCCCTACTGGGCCGGCGTCATCCCCGTACAGGTCGGTCACGGCACGCCGGTCCCGTCCGGCGACCTCGACCCGTCCGTCGCCCTGCCCGGCTACCTCGCCGCGCTCTGAGCCGCGCCCCGACCGAGGAAGGACGGACCGACGATGCTGATCCACCCCTGGGACGCCGCCCACGACGAGGGCGAGTGGCGCGACTGGCTCTCCCGGCACGACTTCGGCCAGCTCGCCGTCAACGGCCCGGCCGGCGAGCCGCCGTGGGTGCAGCCGATGCACTTCCGGTACGGCTCCGAGCCCGGCCCGTACGGCAGGGCGCTGGCCCACCTGGCGCGGCCCAACCCGCTCTGGCGCGCCGTGGAGGCGAACCCCACAGTGCTCCTGAGCGTGGTCGACGACTACGTCTACGTACCGGGGCACTGGACGGCCCCCGAGGGCGCGCCGCCCGAGCACGGCACCCCGACCTCGTACTACGCGGCCGTCCAGCTGCGCTGCACCGCGCGCGTGGTCGACGATCCGGAGGAGAAGGCGGCGCTCCTGAACCGCCAGGTCGACCACTTCCAGCCGGAAGGCGGCACGGCGGCCGTCGCCCCGGGCGAGGCTCCGTTCGGCCGGCTCCTGTCGGGGATCCGGATCCTGAGCCTGGAGGTGACCGACGTACGGGCGAAGTTCAAGTACGCGGGCAACAAGCCGCAGGAGATCCAGGACCGCGTCGCGGAGCGCCTCGCCGAGCGGGCCGGCCCGCTCGACCTGAACGCCCGCGCCCACCAGCTGCGCCGCCGCGCCAACGGCTGACCGCGCCGGGGCGGGGCCGCCCCAAGGGCGCCCCGCCCCCGGCAAAGGTCCCCTGCCCCTACACCGTCACCGGCTCCCGCCTGCGCGCCTCCGCCGCCGTCCGTGCCTCCGCGAACGCGAGGCCCGTCACGGCCGCGAGCAGCAGCAGCGTGCCGAGCACGATCGCGGCGGTGAGCCGCTCGCCGAGCAGCGAGACCGCGATCAGGGCCGCGCTCACCGGCTCCAGGAGCATGATCACGGAGACGGTGGCGGCGCGGACGACGGCCGCCCCGGCGAAGTACAGCGCGTAGGCGAGCGCGGTCGGCACCGCCGCCACGTACACGAGCAGCAGCACCACGCTCACCGGCGCGTCCGTGTGCGGGACGAACCCCTCCGCGAGCGCCGCGGGCAGCAGCCCGACCGCCCCGATGGCGAAGGCCCAGGTGGTCGTCGCGAGGGCGTCCGTACCGCCGCCGTCACGGCCCAGCCACCGGGTGAGCAGCGTGATCGCCGCGTATCCGGCCGCCGAGACCACCGCGAGGACGACGCCGAGGGGCCGTACCTCCGCTGCCCCGCCGCCCAGGACGAGGACGAAGAGCCCGGCGAGGGCTCCGGCGACGGCCCCGACCCCGCCGCGGCCGAGGCGCTCCCCCATGGTGAGCCGGGCGCCGATCGCGATGAGGACGGGTCCCGCCCCGAGGGTGACGACGGTGGCGACCGCGAGGCCGGTCGCCTCTACGGCGGCGAAGTACGCGCTCTGGAAGACGGTGAGTCCGATGCCCGTACCGAGGATGCGTGCCGTCCGGCGGCCGCGCGACTCACCGACCGTGCGTGCGGCGGAGCGCCGGGGCCGCAGCGCCAAGGCGCCGAGGAGCAGGACGAGGCCGCCGACGCAGCGCCAGAAGGAGAGGGCCAGCGGGCCCATGTCGCTGACGCGGAAGATCAGCGAGGCGGCGGCGCCGGCCGTGCCCCAGGCGATGCCGGCGACGATCAGATAGAGGAGGCTCCGCCCGACGGACAGGGCGGATCCCGAGGAGTTCGACACGTGGGTTCTCCGTGGAAGACAGGAGGGAAGGGTGGTCGCTGGGCTCCGCGCGCGGGCAGCGACGAACCGCTCGGTGGCGAGGAATCGCCTGTCCGAGCCCGGTCTTCGTCGAGGAGAGTCTCCGCGCGCGCTAGGCGGCGGGAGGCGGAAGCACGGTCGCATGCATGATCGGCACCTTACGGGGCGGTCCGCCCGGCCGACAACTGTGTATCGGCCCCGGTAGCGGAACCGAGGCCGTCCGCCTCGGAGCCCGAAACACCGGCCGCGTCAGGACCCACGCCGACCGCCTCGGACCCCGAACCGGAACCCGAACCGGCCACCGGCCCCGCCGCGGGCGCCTTCGGCGTCGAGGACTGGGCGATGAACGCCCCGACCAGGACCACCGCGCCGCCGATGATCTGCGGCGCGTCCAGGTGCTCGCCGAGCAGGATCCAGGCCAGTACGGTCGCGATGACCGCCTCCAGGCAGGCCACGACGCCCGCCACCTGCGGGGAGAGCCGGCGCACCGAGATGACCCCGGTGACGTACGCGAGGACGGTGGCGATCAGCACGATCCAGCCGAGCAGCAGCCACGCGGGCACGCTCGTCCCGTCCATGTCGGCCCGCCCGCCGAGGATGCCCCAGTCCATGGACCAGGGCCGGGCCACGGCCGTGAGGACGAGCGCGCCGATGAGCAGCCCGTACGCGATGACACCGAGCGGATCAGCCTGCTCGGCCTCGTCGGCGCCCTGGTCGGAGAGGACGAAGTAGCCGACCTGGCAGCAGGCGGCGGCCAGGGCCAGGAGCAGCCCGACGAGGTCGAAGGTCAGCCCGGACCAGACCTGCACGACGCAGGCGAGGCCGCCGGCGGCCAGGATGACGCCGAGGGCGGCGGCGCGGGTGACGGGCCGGCGCTGGACGAAGCGGACCCAGCCGAGGACGAGGGCGGGGGCGAGGTACTCGATGAGCAGGGCGACGCCGACGGGTATGCAGGATATCGCGGCGAAGTAGAAGGCCTGGACTCCGGCGACGGCGAGCAGGCCGAAGCCCACGAGCAGGAGGGGTTTGCGGCGCAGGAGGTCCCGGTGGCGCCAGGCCACGGGCAGCATGACGAGGGCGGCGCCGGCGACCCGGAGCCAGACCACGTGGAGCGGGTCGAGTCCCGCCTCGATGAGCGGCTTGGCCGCCACTCCTGAACCACCGAATGCGAAGGCCGAGGCCAGGGCGAGTCCCAGGCCGGCGCTTCTCCCCTGAGACGCGTGCATCGGGCCATCATGACAGGACGCGGTCAGGGGCGTAACCCCCGTCACACCTGTTGAGACGGCTCCCCGTCACGGGCGGCCGGAAGGCCGGTGACACGGGCGGTCAGCGCGGCCGGATCGACGCCCGCGCGGCGCAGCACCTCGACGGCCCGGCTCTCGGGATCGGCGGCGACGGCCACGAGCAGGTCGACGCCGCGCGCCTGCGGCTCGCCGCGCTCGGCGGCCCGCCGGAAGGCGCCCTCCAGGGCGGCGGCAGCGGCCGGGGACCACGGGGAGGTGCGGGCGCCCTGGGATTCGGCCTCGCGCACGGCGGGCAGCAGGCGCCGGTTCGCCGACCCTTCCTCCGCCCGCTGCCAGCGCAGCCCGTAGCCGATGGAGCGCTGGGCGAGGTAACCGAGGACGCGGGCGAGCTGATGGCCTCCCTCGAAGGCGGCACCGACCTCGGGGTCCGACTCGACGAGCGAGTGCAGCAGGTGGGCGGTGTCGATCTGGCGGTCACCGTCCCTGAGCGCTCTGCGGCGCGCTCCCGACACGACCGCCGCGAGCGAGGGCGTGAGGAGGGGCGCGACCGCCGCGAGCGCGGGCGTCAGAAGGGGCGCGAGCTCCGCGCGCGGGGCGATGGACGGCGGGAGCGGCTGGGGGCGCGGGACGGGATGGTGCACTCTTCCACCTCATCAGGCGGGGACGGCCGGAACATCACCGGGGAGAAGCATGTCCGCATCCCACCGGAGTTGGGCACGGGCGCGCGATTCCTCCTCCTTACGGATGAGATCGCGCGCGTGACCCCCCGAGAGGCGCGCGCCGCCTTGCTTCGCGCCCCCTTTGCAACCACAGAGCCCCCTCCGCTCGTCCTCCGATCGTGTTCTGGATGGTGGGTCTGCTCGCGCGCGACGGGCGGCAGTACGTGTACCGGGTGTACGCACCCCGGGAGGCGCTGCCGGCCGATCTGTTCTGGGCGGCCTTCCACTGCCACGAGGAGGACGGGGCGCCACGGGCCTCCGACAGCTTCGACGCGGCCGAGATCCGATGGATCGGCGACGGCACCGGACCGACGACCGCAGAACTGACGGTTCATCAGTATTGAATGTTCACGCCCCTCCCGCTACGTTCCGCGACACCGGAACCCAGTTGGCACGCGTGAAGGGGTGGTCTCATGGCCGAAGTCAGCGCGGAGGCACGGATCGAGGCGCCGGCCGGGAAGGTCTGGGCGCGGCTCACGGACTTCTCCTCGTACGGCGAGTGGAACGCCACCCACACCAGCTTCCCGAACGGCGGCCCGGCCGCCCTGGAGGCGGGCGCGACCTTCACGGAGAACATGAAGCTGATGGGCTTCCCGGCCGAGGTCCTGTGGACGGTCGAGGAGCTGGAGGCCGAGCGGGCGTTCGCCATCAGGGGCAAGGGTCCGATGGAGGTCGTCGTCGCCACGCGCTACTCGCTCGCGGCGGAGGGGGACGCCACGACGGTACGGATCGACGGCGAGTTCACCGGCGCGGCGGTCTCCCTGATGGCGGGCAAGCTGAAGGACTCGGCGACGGCGGCGCTGACCGAGTCCCTGCGCAAGCTGGCGGGCCTGGTGGTCTGAGCCTCCCGCACACAAAGGGAGCCTCCCGCACACAAGGGGAAGGGCCCCGCGACCACGGCCGCGGGGCCCTTCTCGTGCCGACCGCCGACCTCAGTGCTCGTCGGCGAGGATCAGGTACAGCTTCTTGCGGGCCTCGTTGATCACGGTGACCGCCTTCTGCCGCTGCTCGGCGCTGCCGGTCTTCCAGACCTGCCCGAACGCCTCCATCAGACCGAAGCCGGCCTGCCGGACCTCGTTCAGGGCGTCCCAGTCGACCCCGCGCCCGGCCGCCTCCCACGGCGCCTCGGGGCCCTCTTCGGCCTCGGCGCGCCCGGTGTCGGTGAGCGTGAACAGCTTCTTGCCGCCCTCGCTCGCGCTGGTGATCAGCCCCTCGTCCTCCAGCATCTGGAGGGTCGGGTAGACCGAGCCCGGACTGGGCTTCCACGCCCCGTCGCTGCGCTCGCCGATCTCCCGGATCATCTCGTAGCCGTGCATCGGGCGGTCTTTCAGGAGCGCCAGGATCGAGGCGCGCACGTCACCGCGCCGCGCCCGCCCCGGGCCGCCACCTCGGCCACGCCCGCCGAAGGGGCCACCGCCCCACGGCCCGCCGCCGAACCCGGGCCCGAACGGCCCGAAGGCGCCACGCCGCCCCTCGAACTCCCCCCGAGGCCCGGGACCGCAGCCTCCACGACCGTGGCCGTGTCCGTTTCCGTACTCGTGTCCATGTGAACGCATCGCAACGCTCCTTCCATCGAGATTCCATCGTCGAACTGTCGCGATGCCTCGACGATATATCGGAACTGTTCGGCGAGCAATACCCGACAGGTCGGTCACGGCTGTCCTGTGACAGCGAATCTCGTTCGATTGCCACTGAACTTTGACCACCGATACGTTCCTGACACCGAACTTTGACCGGTGTGGTTGGGGGCAGGGTGGGGGTACCGGCTCGTCGCTACGGCGACTCCGCGCTATCGGCCTTTGAGCTGGAGTTTTGCGGTTCCGGAGGTCGCCGTCGGCTGCCGCTGGGAGAGGCTTGGAGTGTTCGCTTCGAGGAGGCTGAGCCGGTTCGCCGGTTCCGCTGGGCGAAGGGCGGCGAGAGCTTCCCGGGCTGGTATTACGCGGCGACGACGGCTGATCACGTGGGATACGAGTCGTGGCTGGAGCGGAACTGGCTGGTCCTGCTGGATCGCGATCCGGAGGTGGTCGGGATCGCCTCGCAGCCGTTCTGGCTGCATTGGCATGACGGGCGGGAGTCGCGTCGTCACGCTCCTGACTACTTCGTACGGCTTGCCGACGGCCGGGCCCGGGTGGTCGATGTCCGGTCCGCCGACCGACTGGACGAGCGGACCGAGGAGGCCTTCGAGGCCACGCGCGAGGCCTGCGGGGCGGTGGGCTGGGAGTTCGCGTGGGCGGATGCGCCGGAGCCGGTGTTCATGGCGAATGCCCGCTGGCTGGCCCGTTACCGGCGACGCCGCTCGGGGCGGCCACCAGAGGTCGCGGCCCGGCTGCTGGATGTGTTCGCAGAGCCGTTGCCGTTGTGGGCTGGGGCCGAGCGGGTCGGCGACCGGTTGCAGGTCCTGCCGGTGCTGTTCCATCTGCTGTGGTCCGGGCGCCTCAACGCTGATCTGGAGTCCGCCCTGCTGGGCACGGACAGCCTGGTCTGGGCCGGGAGGTGGTCGTCGTGAGTGGGCTGAAGCGCCCGGCCCGGGTCACGGTCGGGGATCGGGTCCGGTTCGACGGGCAGCTTCGCGGGGTTCTCGCGGTGTCGGCCCTGGCGGTGACGTTGAGCGATGGCGAACGGCCTTATCGGGTCGTGCCATTGCTGGAGTTGTTCGAGGCCGAAGACTTCAAGGTCGTGGACACGCCGATGCGGATGCCGCTGCCGCCGGCGTCGCTGCTGGAGACCTTCCCCGAGGCGGTCGTGGAGAAGGCTCTGTGGTGGGAGGGGCACGTCCTGGAGGTCCTGCACGGTCTGCTGCCTGGGGCCGAGCCAGGCACGGCGCCCCGGCCCGGATACGGGCCGGACCGCTCGCTGACCGCCCGCCAGCGGGCCAAGGCGGCTGAACTGTCCGCTGCCGGTCACCGGGTGAGTGCCAGCACGGTCGCCCATCGCCGGCGCCGCTACCAGGAACACGGGGTGATCGGCCTGGCTGACCACCGGCCGGTCCGCAAGAGGCCGCAGTTCGGCGAAGTGAACGACGCGGTGGTCACCGCGATGCGGCAGGCGATCGACGAGGCCGTGGACACCTCGACCCGCACGGGCACGTTCCTGCTCTGGCGGACCGGCGAGATCCTCAAGGCCTCCCCGGAAGGACAGCAGGTCAAGCTGCCCTCGCAGCGGACCCTCTACCGGCTGCTGGCGAAGCTGACCGCGGGCACCCACACCACCGGCTCCGCCACCACCCGCCGGTCCAGGGCCCACGGAGCCCAAGGACCGCACGGCGAACTGCCGGTGTTCGCCCCCGGCGAGGTCATGCAGATCGACTCCACCCCGCTGGACGTGCTGGTCCGGCTGGACAACGGCGTCGCCGGCAAGGTCGAGCTGACCGCGATGGTCGACGTCGCGACCAGGACGGTGACCGCGGCGGTGCTGCGGCCGACCACGAAGTCGGTCGACGCCAGCGTGCTGCTGGCCCGCACCATCACGCCCGAACTCATGCGGCCGGGCTGGGTGGACGCGCTGAAGATGTCCCGCTCGGTGCTGCCGCACCGCCGGCTGCTGGCCCTGGACGAACGGCTGGAACACGCCGCGGCACGACCGGTGATCGTCCCGGAGATGATCGTCTGCGACCACGGCAAGGCGTTCATCTCCCGCAACTTCCGCTCGGCCTGCCGGTTTCTGGAGATCGAGTTCCAGCCGACGCACAAGGGCTCGCCCTTCGAAAAGGGGCACATCGAGAAAACGCTGGGCTCGGTGGCCACGCTGTTCGCCCAGTTCCTGCCCGGCTACACCGGCCGCAACAGCGACCACCGCGGACGGCACCTGGAGGGCGAACGTCTGTGGTCACTGCTGGAGTTGCAGGATCTGCTGGACGAGTGGATCGTCGCGCGCTGGCAGAACCGCCCCCACGACGGCCTGCGCGACCCCACCCATCCAGGCCGGCTGTTCACGCCGAACGAGAAGTACGCCGCTCTGGTCGAGGCCTGCGGCTATGTCCCGGTCGCGCTCAGCGGCGACGACTACCTCGAGCTCCTGCCTGCCGAGTGGCGGGTGGTCAACGACTACGGCATCCGGATCAAGAACCGCACCTACGACAGTTCGGAGCTGGGGCGGATGCGCCGCCAGGACTCCGGCATCCGGGCGAAACGGGGCCTATGGGAGGTCCACCGCGACCCCTACGACGTCTCCCGCATCTGGGTACGCGACCACCGCCGCGACAACACCTGGGTCCAGGCCACCTGGAAATACCTCAACCGGGTCCCTGTCCCCTTCGGCGACCTGGCCTGGGACCACGTCAGTCACCAGCTGCCCCGCGCTACCGAGGCGGAAATCGCCGACGCGGTCGCCGCCCTGCTCACCCGGGCCCACGCCGGCCCGCAGACCGATACCGGCCTCCGATCCAACAAACGCGACCGCCGCGTCGCCGCCCGCACGAAGGCCGCCGGCCCCGTCACACCGGCCTCCACCAGCTCCGGCACCTCCTGCGAAGACACATCGGAGGAGTCCGAGGAGACGCTGGCCGAGGTCATCCCGCTCGGCTTGTTCGACCCGCTCGAAGACCCCTGGAAGCGCCCGTGACGACATCTCCGCTCCCAGAGACCGAGCGGCACCTGACCACCCTCGACGGCTGGCGTCGTTTCATCGAAGAGTCGCCGCCGGCGCCACCCCGGCTCACAGACAGCGAATATGAGATCCTCGGTGAGACCGGGCAGGCCGCATTCGACGAGGCCCGCCTGGACCATCACGCGAGACTGCTGGTGGTCCACACCTCCGTCATCCGGCACACCGTGACCTGCGGACGCCGCCTGGTCCTGCTGAACCGGCACGCGATCAGCGCCCGCCGGGGCCTAATCGTCTCCGGTGCTGCCGGCACTGGCAAGACCATCGCGATCACTCAGCTCGGCAGAGCGCACGAACTGCTGGACCGTGCCCGCCACCCCACCGCAGCCGACCGCATCCCGGTCATCTACATCACCGTCCCGCCCGCCGCGACACCCCGCATGATCGCAGCCGAGTTCGCCAGGTTTCTCGGCCTGCCAGTGATGGCCCGGATGAACATCACCGACCTCATCGAGGCCGTGGTCGGGGTCTGCACTGATGCCCGCACCGGCATGGTGTTGGTCGACGAGCTACACAACGTCTCGCTCACCACCCGGCACGGCGCCGAGGTCGCCGACACTCTCAAGTACTTCTCCGAGCGCATCCCTGCGACGTTCATCTACGCAGGCATCGACATCGAGCGCAGCACCCTGCTGACCGGCACACGGGGCGCCCAGATCGCCGGCCGTTTCACCCTGATCCCCACCCGCTCGTTCCCCTACAACAGCGAATGGCGGGGCTTGGTCGCCACCATGGAAGACACCCTCTGCCTGCGGCGACACAAGCCCAACACGCTCACCCGGCTGGATCGCTACCTCCATGACCGCACCGGCGGCATGATCGGTGCCCTCTCTCACCAGGTCCGGGGCGCCGCGATGGACGCGATCCTCGACGGTTCAGAGAGCATCACCAAAGCAGGACTCGAAGCTGTTCCCCTGGACGTCGCCGCCGAGGCACCCAAGTTCCGCAGTGCTGGGGACGTTCGGTGACAGAACGGCTCCGGCTCCTGCCCATTCAAGTTCGTCCCCAGGCCGGCGAGGGTGTTCGGGCCTTCATCGTCCGCCTCGCCCAGGCCAACCACCTACCACCCCGCTACCTGCGGACCTACCTCTGCGAACCGCCCCGTCACGGAGGCCCTCCCAGCTTCGACCGCCTAGCCGTGGTGACCGGCCGGGACGCCGAAACCCTCCGGACCACCCTGGAGACCAAGCGCTGCCTGGAATGCGGCGCGGCCATGCCTCCTCTCGGCATCCTCGGCCGCCGAGCCTTGCGCTGTTCTCAGGCTTGCCGCCAGAAGGACTACCGCAGGCGAAACCCGCGCGCCCACTGGCCCAAGGTCCCCTGCAAACACTGCGGACAGAAAATGCGGGTTCACCCCAGCCAACGCCACCGCCTCTGCTCCTCCGCCTGCCGACGAGCGGACTATCTCCGGCAGAAACGAGACCACTGGATAGCCCGCGGCTTGGGCGAACCCCGCCCGTGCCCCGGTTGCGGCGACCCCATCTTCTCGACGACCTTGACGACGTGTTCCAGTCGATGCCGTCAGCGGATGCGTCGGCACCCCACCGGACCGCCCCGCCCAGACACGCCTCCGTCACCGCCGCTGCCCCGGCACCTGGAGGCTCTGGATTTCTGCATGGTCTGTCGCATTCCCCTCCCGCCAGGCCGGGGCCTACTGCCCCGACCAACCTGCTCGGACCGCTGTCGGCAGAAGATGTACCGGCATCGAACAGCCTCTCTCGAGGAGATCATCCAAAAGGCCCGCGCCAAAGCAGCCCCGGATCCGCCGCCTCCTCAGACGTGACAGGCGTGTCGCCGAGATACGTGCCAACCCCGCCAATGGCTGATCGCCCGCCGCAACGTCCACCTGCGCGAGAAGGCGCTGTGGCGGATGCTCTACGAGACGTGCGCCCGCTCCGAGGAGATCCTGGACGTCAACATCGAGGCCCTGGACCTGGCCGGCCGCCGCTGCCCGGTGAAGTCCAAGGGCGCCCAGCCGAAGGTGCGCCGCCGCGGCGCGGCCCGTGCCGACTACGTACTGGAGACGGTGTTCTGGGACGCCGGGACCGCTCGGCTGCTGCCGCGCCTGCTCAAGGGCCGCACCCGCGGGCCGGTGTTCGTCACCCACCGTCGCCCCGGCCCCGGCAAGGTGCTCTCCGCCCGGGACGTCTGTCCCGACACCGGCCTGGCCCGGCTCTCCTACGGCCAGGCCCGCGTGCTGCTCGACCAGCACACCGCGCTGGCCGGCCCGGGCACAGGCTGGGACCTGCACGAGTACCGGCACTCCTCTCTGACCCACCTCGGCGAGCAGGGCGCCTCCGAGCTGATGCTGATGGCCAAGTCGAGGCACAAGAAGGTGGAGAACGTCCGCCGCTACTTCAAGCCTTCGGCAGAGGCCATCGCGGAGGTCACGAGCCTGCTGGCGCCGGGTGACGCCCGGCGCTGAGCTGCGGCCGGGAGGAGCGAGGGCGTCCTGACGTGTCGGCGGCGGGAAGGACCGGAAGGGGCCGGGTCAGGTGCTGGATGGCGAGGTTGTGGGTGCGGAGGTGTTCCAGCTGGCGAGGAGATCGAGGGTTTCGGCGTCGCGGCTGCCGGGTGGGACGGCGCACAGGATGAGGTAGAGGCAGTCGTCGGCGGTCAGCTGGGTGGTCTCGTAGGTGAAGGTGAGGTCGCCGACGAGGGGGTGGTGGATGCGCTTGGCTCCGGTGCGGTGGTGGCGGACGTCGTGGCGGGCCCAGCGCCCGCGGAAGGCGTCGCCGCCGCGGGTGGATAGTTCACCGATCAGGTCGGAGAGCGATTTGTCGTAGGGGGTGCGGCCGACTTCGGCGCGCAGGGTGGCGACGTTCTGGTCGGCGACGGTCTCCCAGTCGGGGTAGAACGCTGCGGCGGCCGGGTCGAGGAAGGTGAAGCGGGCGGCGTTCGCGGGGCGGGCGGGGCTGTCGAAGACCGGGGCGAACAGGGCGCGGGCGAGGGTGTTGCCGGCGAGGAGGTCGAGGCGGGCGTTGCGGAGGTAGGCGGGGACGCCGCTGATCGTCTCGACGAGGTTGCGCAGGCCGGGGCGGACGGGTTGGCGGGCGGGCCGGGCTGCTCCCGCCGGGCCGGTGGCGGCGGTGGCGTTGGCGGCGCGGACGAGGTCGAAGAGGTGGGCGCGTTCGGCGTCGTCCAGGAGCAGGGCGCGGGCGATGCCGTCGAGGACGGCGTCGGTGGCGCCGCGGGCGTCGCCTCGTTCGAGTCGGGTGTAGTAAGGGACGCTGACGCCGGCGAGCTGGGCGACTTCCTCGCGGCGCAGGCCGGGGACGCGGCGGGTGCCGGAGAGCGGTGAGAGGGTGAGGCCGGCCTGCTCGGGGGTGACTCGGGCCCGGCGGGTGGTGAGGAAGTCGCGGATCTCGGTGCGGCGGTCCATGTCTTCGACACTACGGCCGGGCCTGGCGTGGGGCACGGGAGTGGGGGTCCTTGTCAGGGTCTGCTTGAGTGCCCCGCCGGGGTGCGGAGCGCGGTTGTCTGGAGGGCATGACCGCTCGTCCCTCGCCTGGAGGCCCCCCGATGCCCGCCACTGCGCCCGTCACTGACCGCTCCGCTCCGTCCGGCACCGCCACGGTGCCGGTGGCGGGTGCGGGGTTCGCGTTGGGGGCGGCGCTGCTGGGGTTCTTCGTGATCACGCTGGACGCGTTGATCGTCAGCGTCGCGCTGCCGGCGATCGGCTCAGATCTGGGCGGCGGGATCGGCGGGCTGCAGTGGGTGGTGGACGGCTACACCCTGATGCTGGCGGCGCTGCTGCTGTCGGCGGGGTCGGTCTCGGACCGCATCGGCGCGAAGCGGGCGTTCGGCCTGGGGCTGGTGCTGTTCCTGGCGGCGTCGGCGGCCTGCGCCCTCGCCCCCGGGCTGGGGGTGCTGGTGGGCGCGCGGCTGGTGCAGGGCGCGGGGGCGGCGGTGATGATGCCGGCGACGCTGGCTCTGATCCGTGAGGCCTTCCCCGACGCGGACCGGCGCACGAGGGCGCTGGCGCTGTGGGCGGTGGGCGGATCCGTGGGCTCCGCGGCGGGCCCGCTGGTGGGCGGGGCGCTGGCCGGGTGGGACTGGCGGTGGATCTTCTTCATCAACCTGCCTGTCGGCGCGCTGGCGCTGGTGCTGCTGGGCCGCGCGCCCTCCTCGCAGCGGCGGGCGGTGCCGTTCGACGTGACTGGCCAGGTCGCTGCGGTGGCGGCGCTGGGCGCGCTCACCTACGCGCTGATCGAGGGCGGCCAGGCCGGTTTCGGCAGCGCCCGGATCGTGGCGGCGCTGGTGCTGGCGGTGGCGGCGGCGGCCGTGTTCCTGGCCCGCCAGGCGTGGGGGCGGGCGCCGATGATGCCGCTGGACCTGTTCCGCTCCCGCCCGGTGGTGGCGGCGCTGGTGGCCGGGTTCGCGCTGAACGTCGGCTTCTACGGGGTGACGTTCCTGTTCAGCCTGTACTTCCAGACCTTCCGCGGCATGTCGGCGGCGGTCACGGGGCTGCTGTTCCTGCCGATGACGCTCCAGAGCGTGGGCGTGTCCTTCGTCTCGGCGGCGGCGACCCGCAGGTTCGGGGCCAGGGCCACGATGATCGCCGGGCAGGTGGTGATGGGCGCCGGGTTGCTGGTGCTGTGCCTGCTGCCGGCCACGGTGCCGGTGTGGGTAGTCGCGGTGGCGCTGATGCCGGTGTCGTTCGGCGGCACGCTGGCGGTCCCGGCGATGACCGGCCTGATGCTGGGCTCCGTCCCGGCCGAGCGGGCCGGGCTGGCCTCCGGCGTGCTGAACACCTCCCGCCAGGTGGGCGGGGCCGTGGCCGTCGCCGTCTACGGCGCCCTCGTCACCGGCGGCTCCTTCACCCACGGGATGCGCACCGGCCTGATCGCCGCCGCCGTCCTGCTGGCCGCCACCGCCGCCCTGGGCGCGCTGCGCGCCCGCACCCCCCGTATCTGACCGGCCCCGCCCGGCGGCGGAGCGGATGCCGCCGGTGACCAGTTCAAGGAGATTTGGACCCATGCGAGCGACCCTGCTGTACGGAGCCGAAGACGTGCGCGTCGAGAACGTGCCCGACCCGGTGATCAAGAACCCCACCGACGCGATCGTGCGGGTGCTGCGTGCCGCGGTGTGCGGCAGCGACCTGCACCCCTACCGCTCCGCCCCCACCACCGGCACCGGCCGGCAGATGGGCCACGAGTTCCTCGGCACCGTCGAGGACGTCGGCGCGGAAGTGACCGGGTTGAAGCGCGGCGACCTGGTGCTGTCCCCGTTCACCTACGCCGACAACACCTGCTGGTGGTGCGAAAGGGGCCTGCAGACCTCCTGCCCCAGCGGCGGCCGGTACGGCTTCGACGGCGTCGACGGCGGCCAGGGCGAGGCCGTGCGCGTCCCGCAGGCCGACGGCACCCTGGTCAAGATCCCCGCCCCCGTCGACGAGGCGCTGTTGCCCTCCCTGCTGACGCTCACCGACGTGTTCTGCACCGGCCACCACGCCGCCGCCACCGCCCGGGTGCGCCCCGGCAGCAGCGTGGCGGTGGTCGGGGACGGCGCGGTCGGCCTGTGCGCGGTCCTCGCCGCCCGCCGCTTGGGTGCCGAGCAGGTGATCCTGCTGGGCCGCCACACCGAGCGCACGAGCCTCGGCGTGGAGTTCGGCGCCACCAGCGTCGTCCTGGCCACCGGGGACGAGAGCGCCGAGCAGGTGCGGCAGCTGACCGCAGGTCGCGGCGCGGACGCCGTGCTGGAGTGCGTCGGCTCGATGCAGACCCTCACCACCTCCTTCGCCGCCGTCCGCGACGGCGGGACCGTAAGCCGGGTCGGCGTCCCGTCCTACACCGACGGGCCGATCGGCATGGAAATGATCATGCGGAATATCACCCTGACCGGCGGCGTCGACCCCGCCCGCCACTACATCGACGCCGTCCTGCCCGACGTCCTGGACGGCACGATCCAACCCGGCCGCGTCTTCGACCGCACCCTCCCTCTGGAACAGGCCCCCGACGCCTACCGCGCCATGGCCGACCGGCACGTCCTCAAGGCCCTCCTCACCCCCTGACCACGCACCCCGGGCGGCCACCGCCCGGCGAACAGCGACACACCCCCGAACAGCAAGGAAGAACACCGTGCAGCACATCACCCTGAACAACGGCGTCCAGATGCCGATCCTCGGCTTCGGCGTCTACCAGATCCCCGCCGACCAGACCGAGCGCGCCGTCACCCAGGCCCTGGAGGCCGGCTACCGCCTGCTGGACACCGCCGCCGCCTACGGCAACGAGGAAGCCGTCGGCCACGCCATCAAGAACAGCGGCATCCCCCGCGAGGATCTGTTCGTCACCACCAAGCTGTGGGTCCAGGATGCCCCCGCCCAGGACAACACCCGCCGCGCCCTGGAGACCTCCCTGGCCAAGCTGGGCCTGGACCACGTCGACCTGTACCTGATGCACCAGCCCTTTGGCGACGTCTACGGCCAGTGGCGCGCCATGGAGGCCGCCAACCGCGAGGGCCTGGCCAAGGCGATCGGCGTCGCCAATTTCTACCCCGACCGGTTGATCGACCTGATCATCAACAACGAGATCACCCCGCAGGTCAACCAGATTGAGACCCACCCCTTCTTCCAGCGCGCTGACTACCAGGACCTCATGCGCGAGCACGGGGTGCAGATCCAGTCCTGGGGCGGCTTCGCCGAAGGCAAGAACGATCTGTTCCACAACCCGCTCCTGGCCGGGATCGGCAAGGAGTACGGCAAGTCCGTCGCCCAGGTCGTGCTGCGCTGGCTCACCCAGCGCGGCGTGATCGCCATCCCCAAGTCCGTGCGCGCCGAGCGCATGGCCGAGAACTTCGACGTCTTCGACTTCGAGCTCACCGACGAGCAGATGGCCGCCATCGCCACGCTCGACACCGGCAGCTCCCTGTTCTTCGACCACCACGACCCCGAGATGGTCACCTGGCTCGCGGGACGCCGTCTGGACAGCTGAATGCCTCACCCCCTCTGCCCCTCGCCGACCGCGGGTGCCCTCAAGGCGAATGCCCGGGGCACCCGCCCGGCTTCCACGGTTCACCGGGAGCCGCCCACCATGATCCCGCCGCAGCACCACGGCGCCCTGCCGAGCCGGCGCACCGTTCTGCGCGGCGCGCTGCTGACCGCAACCGCCGCCTTGAGCGCGACCCACCTCGCGGGCTGCTCACCGTCCTCACCTCGGTCCGGCACCCCCACCGCCTCCCAGTCCGACGAGACGACCGGAAGCAACGTGAAACGAGTCCTGCTGGCCTACTTCTCCCGCCCGGGCGAGAACTACTACTACGGCAGCCGCACCGACCTGAAGGTCGGCAACACCGAAGTGCTCGCCGAGAAGATCGCCGCCCGTATCGCCTGTGACACCTATCGCATCCAGGCCGCCGACCCCTACCCGCAGGACTACGACGCCACCGTCCAGCGCAACGTCCGCGAGCAGGACACCGACGCCCGCCCAGCCGTCGAAGGCCGCCTGCCCTCCCTCGACGACTACACCACCATCCTCCTGGCCAGCCCCATCTGGAACGTCCGAGCGCCCATGATCATGACGACGTTCACCGAAGCCCTCGACTTCCGCGGCAAGACCATTCACCCGGTCACCACCTACGCCATGAGCGGCCTGGGCACCACCGAACGCGACTACGCCGCCTCCTGCCCCGGCGCGACCATCGCCGAGGGCCTCGCGGTACGCGGCGAAGAGGTCAAGGACGCCGACACCGAAGTCGAGGCATGGCTGCGACGCATCGGGCTGCCCACCCGGTGACGGTTCCTGCCCGGGACGTCACGGCTGCTCGCCGTCCTCGTCACCGTCCTCGGACGCATCCGGGTCGCGGAAGGGGCGCAGGCCCTCGCCGGGGCCGCTGGCCCGCCATGTCGGAGTACGAGGCGTTGTCGGTCGCGACCATCTCCGGCTTCACCCCGCCGTCGAGGTTCAGCAGCGTGTCCAGTGTGTAGAGGCTGTCGCGCGGGGTACCGCGTACGACCATCGCGCCGATCCCGGCGACCTGGTCGTTGACGGCGTTGAGCTAGGTCACGCCGCGTTTGTAGCCGTAGTACTTGGGCGAGGGCCCAGTGTTGATGCTGCGCACGGGGACGACGAACCGCAGGCCGTCGACGGAGGCGAGCAGGCCGCCGCCCCACATCTGGGCCAGCTCGATGCGGGACTGGGCGGTGATGAGCGCGGCGTTCGCCGCGGCGATGGTGTCGGCGCGCAGGTAGTTCTGATCGACGTGGGACAGCCGCGAGCGGGTCAGCGCCCTGTTCTCCGGGTCGACGACCGGAGTCAGGCCGATGTTGCAGCTCTCCGCCACCAGCAACGCGACCAGAGAGATGAGCAGGCCCTCCATGCGGGTACGCCGCTCGGAGACGTGGCCGAAGGCGTCAAGGAAGCCGGTCCAGGAGTGGACCTCGAACAGCAGGTCCGGCAGGTCGATCTCCGGCAGCATCCGCTCCACCCGCCAGCGCAGGCGAGCGCACCAGTACCAAGACCATACCAAGCCCCAGCGAAGGTCAAACTATCGTGGCACGAAGTCAAACTTCGCTGTCACAGGACAACGGCCACAGGCGGGTCAGCGTCGCGGAACGTCCCTGACGAACACGAGGCCGTCGCCGGCCGCCAGGTGGGCCGGGTCGAGGGGCGCGTAGCCGAACCAGGGCGACACGCGCGGCGCGGGCCGCGTGTCACCGAGGGCGGCGGCCAGTCGCCGGGCGTCGACGACGCAGCGGTCCTCCGGCAGCGCGTACAGGAGCCCTTCGACGGTGTCCGGCGGCGGAGCGTCCACTCCCTGGTGCCGGACCGTGCCGAGGGCCATGGCCACGAAGGCGTACTCCCCGCCGAGCTCGGCGTCGACCAGCGCACCGGCGCTCCACCACTCCAGCGGCCGCCCGCCCATCCGCATCGAGCTCTTCTCGCGCTGGAGGTGGGAGTTGTGGGCGTAGACGAACGCCGGGCCCCGGTCGGCGAGCGCGAGGAGGTTCCGGGACATCATCTGGTCCCGGATGGCCACGAGCCGGGCCAGGCGGACGGGCGAGGTGTCGGCCATCCCGTGGTGGTAGCGCAGCAGGCCGAGCGCCGTGCGCCCGTAGAGACACGCCCGTTCCCACTCGTCCGGCGAGCTCGCCGTGGTCAGGTGCGGCCGCTGCTCGTCGAGCAGCGCGACCAGGTCGTCGGCGAGCAGCCGCAGCCGGCCGGACTCGTCCGACCGCCCCATGGACCGCGCGGTGTCCATCATCGCGGCGGGCTCGGTCCAGCGGTCGTCGGTGCCGAGCAGCTCGTCGAGGGTGTCCGCGGTGCAGGGGAGCAGGTCCGCGTCCCCCCGGGCCGCGAGGTATCCGTGGAGCGCGGTGAGGGCCCGCCGGGGGCTCTCGGCGCCGGTGATCTCCAGCGGGCCGTCGAATCCGGCGAAGCGGAGCCGCTCGGACGCGGGCCGGCCCTCGTTGTACGCGCGCATCCAGCGGACCAGTTCGCGGTTGGCCGCGGAGGCGCCCCAGCCGTGGCTGAAGCCGTGCTCCATGACCTCGTCGAGGGTGCCGGTGCCCGAGGTGACGTGGTCGTCCACGGTCAGGCCCCGCAGGCAGTCGGTCTCCAGCGCGATCGTCCGGTAGCCCTCCTGCTCGACGAGCTGCCGGAAGAGCTCGTTGCGGAGTTCGAGGAGCGCGTCCTCGCCGTGGGTGGGCTCGCCGAGAGCGAGCAGCCGGGGCCGGGCCGGGAGCAGCCTCATGACGGCGGCAGCGTCGACGGCATGGGTGGTGTCCTTGATGTCAGTCGCCATGCCTTCCACGCTATCGCTGAACTTTCGCTGGAGACTTTTCCGCGCCGTACCCGCGATATCGTCGGCCTCATGGGGAAAAACCTTCAAACCGGTGAACGACTGAGGCCGATCGATCTGGCCCGTGGGCACGGTCTGTCCACGCAGGCGGTCAGGAACTACGAGGAGGCCGGCATCCTCCCCGCCGCCGACCGCACCCCTTCCGGCTACCGGACCTACACCCCGCTCCACGCCGGGGCCCTGCGCGCGTTCCTGGCACTACTGCCCGGCCACGGCCACCCGACGGCGACGTCGATCATGCGGGCCGTGAACGAGGGGGCGGCCGACGAGGCGTTCCGCCTGATCGACGAGAGCCACGCCCAGCTCCTCGACGACCGGCGGACCCTGCGGGCCGTGGAGAGCGCCCTCCGCGACCTCGGCCCCACGACGGCGTCCGAGCCGGTCGTACGGTCCGACCCCGGCGGCACGTTCATCGGGCCGCTCGCCCGGAAACTCGGCATCCGCCCCGCGACGCTCCGCACGTGGGAGGACGCCGGGCTCGTCCACCCGCGCCGCGACCCCCGGACCGGATACCGGGTCTACGACGAGTCCGCCGTCCGGGACGCCCGTATGACCCACCAACTCCGGCGTGGGGGCTACCTGTTGGAACAGATCTCCCCGCTGATCGACCAGGTGCGGTCGGCCGGGGGCCCGGAGCCCCTGGAGGCCGCGCTCAGCGACTGGCACCGCCGGCTGTCGGCCCGTGGGCGCGCGATGCTGACGGGGGCCGCGGAGCTGGAGGCGTATCTCCGCGCGCGGGGCTGAGCGACTGGCCCACGCCTCATGGTCCTGACAAGGCCCCGCGCCCCACCCCGTCCTCACCCCGCATCGGTCCAGTTCTCCGCGATTGGCCTTGGCCCGCCGATTTCCGCCCCCGGTACGGTCGACGGCATGCGCATCCGAATCGTCGACGCCTTCACCGACCGGCCCTTCTCCGGCAACCCCGCCGGAGTCCTGCTCCTCGACTCCTTCCCCGACGACGCCTGGCTCCAGAAGGTGGCCGCCGAGGTCAACCTCTCCGAGACGGCCTTCGCCCACCCGCTGCCCGCCGGCGGCGAGGCGGACTGGGCCCTGCGCTGGTTCACCCCGACCACCGAGGTCGACATGTGCGGCCACGCCACCCTGGCCACGGCGCACGTCCTGCACACCACCGGCACCGCGAGCGGCACCGTCCGCTTCGCGGCCCGCTGCGGCGTCCTGATCACCACCGCCGAGGCCGACGGCACGATCACGATGGACTTCCCGACCTCCTCCCTCACCCCGCTCCCCGTCCCCGAGGGCCTGGAGAAGGCGCTCGGCGCCGAGATCGTCGCCGTCCACGACACGGCCGACCACATCGGCGACCTCGTCGTCGAGCTGCGCGACGAGGCCACCGTCCGCTCCCTCACGCCGGACTTCGCCGCCCTGAAGGTGCTCTCCACGCGCGGGGTCATCGCGACCGCCGCCGCCGAACGCCCGGACAGCGGGTACGCGTTCGTCTCGCGCGGCTTCTTCCCCGCCGTCGGCATCGACGAGGACCCGGTGACGGGCAGCGCGCACACCGCGCTCGCCCCGTACTGGTCGGCCAGGTTCGGCCGCGAGGAGCTCACCGGCTTCCAGGGCGGCGCCCGCACGGGCCTCGTCCGCACCCGCCTGAACGGCGACCGCACCCTCCTGAACGGCCACGCCGTCACGGTCATCGAAGGCGACCTGCGCGCCTGACGTACGAGAGGGGGTGCACGGCCCATGCCGCGCACCCCCTCCGCCGCCTCCCCCTCACACCGTGGGCAGCCAGCCCACCTTCCCGGCCAGCAGCCCATACCCGACGAAGGCCACGATGTCGAGCAGCGAGTGCGCCACGACCAGCGGCCCGACCCGCCCCCACCTGCGGTACAGCAGCACGAAGACCACGCCCATCACCATGTTGCCGATGAAGCCGCCGATCCCCTGGTAGAGGTGGTACGAGCCGCGCAGCACCGAACTCGCCACCAGCGCGGCCATCGGCGTCCATCCCAACTGGCCCAGTCTGCGCAGCAGATAGCCGACGACGATGACCTCCTCCAGGACGGCGTTCTGCACCGCCGAGAGGATGAGCACCGGGTACTTCCACCACACGTCGGGCAGCGACTCGGGCACCACCGTCAGGTTGGCCCCGGACGCCTGCGCCGCCAGGTAGAAGGCGAGGCCCGCGCTCCCGATCCCGGCGGCGACGAGGGCCCCGCGCCCGAGGTCGGACCACGGCCGGGTCCGGTCGAAGCCGATGGCCCGCGGCCCCGAGCCCTCCCGCAGCAGCAGGTGGACGACGAGCACGACCGGCACGAGTGCCGTGGCGATGTCGAAGAGCTGCCAGGACAGGTCGAGCCAGGGACGCCCGGGAGCGTGCGAGGCGTTGAGCCGCGCCGCCTGGTCCCTCAGCGCCTCCGGCCTGGTCAGCGAGCCGATGAAGCTGATGAACGCCGACACCGCGCTCGCGCCGAGCGAGAGCGCGAGGACGATGAGCGTCTCGGAGCGCAGTACGCGGCGCGGCAGGCCGTCGGGGGGCAGGGAAGCGTCCCTCAGTCGTTGCTCCGACACCACACCTGTCTCCACTTCCCCGTCGCGGGATCAGTCCGTTCCGGTGGTCCCGGCCGGCCGGGACCACCTTGACATGATCACCCATGCCCCGCAGGGCACGGCGGGGAGGCGGGGTCAGTCGATCCCGACCGGCCAGGTGTGGACCGGCTCGCCCGCGAGCATCAGCGTCCGGTACCGCCGGGTCGTCGCCGCGAGGGCGGCCTCCCGGTCCAGGCCCGATTCCAGGGCCCGGTGGAAGGTGTCGGCCTGCCAGGAGGCGCCGTTGACCCGCCGCAGACAGCGCTGCTCGATCACCCCGAGGTAGAAGTCCCGGTCCGCCGGCTCGATGTGCCAGGCGTCGAGCCCGGCCGCGGCGAGCGGCAGCAGCTCGTCGAGGACGAGGCGTACGGCCGGGAGGGTCGCGATGCCGCCGGCCCGTCCCGAGCGGGGCCAGCGCAGCTCCGCCTCGATGCCGTGGCGGCAGGCGGTGTCGAAGTTGGCCTCGGCGTCCTGGAAGGTCATCCGCTTCCACACCGGCCGTGGGTCGTCGGCGAGCGAGCGGACGAGCCCGTAGTAGAAGGCCGCGTTGGCGATCACGTCGGTGACGGTCGGCCCGGCGGGCAGCACCCGGTTCTCGACGCGCAGGTGCGGGACGCCGTCGACCCAGCCGTACACCGGCCTGTTCCAGCGGTAGACGGTGCCGTTGTGCAGGACCAGTTCCCGGAGGCGCGGCACCCCGCCCTCGTCGAGGACGAGCAGCGGGTCCTCGTCGTCGCAGAGCGGCAGCAGGGCGGGGAAGTAGCGGACGTTCTCCTCGAAGAGGTCGTACACCGAGTCCACCCACCGCTCCCCGAACCAGGTGCGCGGCCGTACCCCCTGGGACTGCAGCTCGGGCGGCCGGGTGTCGGTGGCCTGCATGAAGAGCGGCGGCCGGGACTCGCGCCACAGTTCGCGGCCGAAGACGAAGGGGGCGTTGGCGCCGAGCGCGATCTGGACGCCGGAGACGGCCTGGGCGGCGTTCCACACGGCGGCGAAGCGGGCGGGCGTCACCTGGAGGTGCAGCTGCACCGAGGTGCAGGCCGCCTCGGGCACGATCGACTCCGTGGTGCACAGCAGGCGTTCGACGCCGTGGATGTCGAGGGTGAAGTCCTCGCCGCGGGCGGCGAGGATCTGCTCGTTGAGCAGGGTGTAGCGGTCGTTGTCCGAGAGGTTCTCGGGGACGAGGTCGCTCTGCGCGAGCGTGGGCAGTATGCCGATCATGACGACGCCCGCGTCGAGTTCGGCCGCCTTGCGGTCGGCGTAACCGATGCCGGTTCCGATCTCTTCCGCGAGCCGGTCGAATACGCGCCCGTCGAGCTGGTGGGGCGCGATGTTCACTTCGAGGTTGAACATTCCGAGTTCCGTCTGGAAATCGGTGCTGGCGATCTTTTCGAGAACCGGGCCGTTCAGCATCCGGGGCAGCCCGTCGGCGCCGGCGAGATTGAGTTCGATCTCCACGCCCATGAGATTGCGCGGCCGGTCGAACCTCTTCTCCGCGAGGAGTCGCGCGAGTCCCGCGAGACACTGCTGGAGCTTTCTCCGGTACTGCTGCCGGTCGGACGGGCCGAACCCGTCGGCCACGACCTTCTCCCCCATCGAAGCGTCCCTCCCCGAGTGGGCAGCCGCCACGACGGCCGCGCGTCACGGACGATGATGCCCACCCCGCTGATCGACAACGCCTGCGAATCCGGCCGGTCGGAAGATAGTCTGGACCGAGCGCTCCACGGGCACGTCCCGAGGGCAGGGAACGGACGACATATACCAATGTCATATTGTCCGGGGACCCCGGGTCGGAATTCAGCCGTCCACCTTCGCGGGGAATACGCAGGTGGGAGCGGCGCCGTCCACGCGATTCCGCTTCAACTCCCCGTCATTAAGGCCTGATGACGTCTTGTCAGGAATATCGGCGAGGTCTAGCGGAAACACTGTGTGAACACGTGTCGTATAAACTCCGCGGACGAGGCAGAGTGTTGGCGCCCGGCCATGGCCCCATGGCCCTTCTCTGGCCCCGCCGCCGACAGCGCCGTCGTACCTGCCCACGCATCACCGTGTCTCCTGAGTGAGAGGCGACCCACCATGCTCCGACCCTCCCCGGCCCCCGCGCCGGCCCTCCGCAGTGTCCTCGCGGCCCTCGACTCACCGACCGCCGTCCGCGAGCCGCGAACTCCCGCACTGCGGGCCGCACAGGGACCGCTGAGCCCCGAACGCCCCCTGCCCGTGCACGTCCTCGACGTCACCGGAGCACCGGGGCTCGCACCCCGCACCCGGCTCGCCGGCTGGCGCTTCCTGATCCGGAACGGCGACCGGGCGATCGCCGCCGCGGACACCATGCTCACCCCGGACGGCTGGGCCTTCTCCCACTTCTTCGAGGGGCCGTACGTCTCCGCCACGGAACGGGCCCTGCTCCAGGCCGAGGCCCTGCCCGTCGTGTACCGGCCGAGGCTGCTCTCCGTACCGGAGCTCTACATGCTGACCCTCTGGCTGGACGCCGGTCCGGAGACCGACGGCGCCGCCGACGCCCCGGCCGCCGCCGATCTGATGGTGCCCCTGGCCCCCGCACCCCCGGGGATCGCGGCCCACCGCCCGTACCAGGTCGCCGATCTCCTGCCCGTCCTCACCACGCGTCTCGCGCCGCCGCCCCTCCTGGGCTCGCCGGCGCCCGCCTGATCCACCGCACGCGCGTCGCCGCCCCGTGACCCGGCCGGGTCACGGGGCGCACTTCTGTCCGGACCGCGCGCCCGAACGCGCTCTCCGAACGCCCCTCCCGTACGGACTAGCCCGCTCGGGCCACCCCGAACCACCCGAAGAGACGGTGCAGTTGACCTGAACCGCCCCTGCGGGTGATGCGTCTTCCCTGGAGAGGACGAGCTGTCGTGAAATACCTGCGGAAGACCGTCCGTGGGGCAAGACTGGGACCGGAACCGAACCGAACCGACGGGGGCGGCCATGAGCGCGCAGAGCCGCAGGACATCCACCACGACGCAGCGAAAGAACCCACCCATGTGCCAGCATCAGCCTGCCTGTCCCACCGCCGACTCCGCCGACCGTGAGGCGGCCCGACTGGTGGCACACCATCCGGAGCAGGGCTGGAGCCTGCTGTGCAACGGCGTCCTGCTCTTCGAGGACACCGGTGAACTGCTGCCGGACGGGCAGATCATCGCCCCGCACCGGCCGCTGACCGCGGGACAGGTGACGACCGCCGCCTGAAAGGGCGTCGGAGGACACCGTACGAGGGAAACGCCGAGGGCCGGCGCGGAGGAGATCCTCCGCACCGGCCCTCGGCTCGTGCTCAGTTGTCGTACTCGTCCAGCGGCGGGCAGGAGCAGACCAGGTTCCGGTCGCCGAAGGCGCCGTCGATGCGGCGCACCGGCGGCCAGTACTTGTCGGCGGCCGAGACACCGGCCGGGAAGACCGCCTCGTCGCGGGTGTACGGGTGGTTCCACTCGCCGCCCAGCGCGGCCGCGGTGTGCGGGGCGTTGTGCAGCGGGTTGTCGTCGGCGGGCCACTCGCCCGAGGCGACCTTCTCGATCTCGGCGCGGATCGCGATCATCGTGTCGCAGAAGCGGTCGAGCTCGGCCAGGTCCTCGGACTCGGTCGGCTCGATCATCAGCGTGCCGGCGACCGGGAAGGACATCGTCGGGGCGTGGAAGCCGTAGTCGATGAGGCGCTTCGCGAGGTCGTCGACGCTGACGCCGGTGGCCTTGGCCAGCGGACGGATGTCGACGATGCACTCGTGCGCGACCAGCCCGTTCGGACCGGTGTAGAGCACCGGGTAGTGCGGCTCCAGGCGCTTGGCGATGTAGTTCGCGGCGAGCACGGCGACCTGGGTGGCGCGCTTGAGGCCCTCGCCGCCCATGAGGCGCACGTACGACCAGGAGATCGGCAGGATGCCGGCGGAGCCCCAGGGGGCGGCCGAGATCGGGCCGACGCCGGTCTCCGGGCCCGCGGTGGGCTGGAGCGGGTGGTTCGGCAGGTACGGGGCGAGGTGGGAGCGGACGCCGACCGGGCCGACGCCGGGGCCGCCGCCGCCGTGCGGGATGCAGAAGGTCTTGTGCAGGTTCAGGTGCGAGACGTCGCCGCCGAACTTGCCCGGCTTGGCCAGACCGACCAGCGCGTTGAGGTTGGCGCCGTCGACGTACACCTGACCGCCGACCTCGTGGACCTCGGCGCAGATGTCGGCGACGTGCTCCTCGAACACACCGTGCGTGGACGGGTAGGTGATCATCAGCACGGCGAGCTCGTCGCGGTACTGGGCGATCTTGGCGCGCAGGTCCTCGACGTCGACCTCGCCGTCCTCGGCGGTCTTGACGACGACGACCTTCATGCCGGCCATCACCGCGGAGGCGGCGTTGGTGCCGTGCGCGGAGGACGGGATGAGGCAGACGGTGCGCTGCTCGTCGCCGTTGGCGCGGTGGTAGGCGCGCACGGCCAGGAGGCCGGCGAGCTCGCCCTGCGAGCCGGCGTTCGGCTGGATCGACACCTTGTCGTAGCCGGTGACCTCGGCCAGGCGCTCCTCCAGCTCGGTGATGAGCGTGACGTAGCCCTGGGCCTGGTCGATCGGGGCGAAGGGGTGGATCTGGCCGAACTCGGGCCAGGTCACCGGCTCCATCTCGGTGGTCGCGTTCAGCTTCATGGTGCAGGAGCCGAGCGGGATCATGCCGCGGTCGAGCGCGTAGTCGCGGTCCGCGAGCTTGCGCAGGTAGCGCAGCATCGAGGTCTCGGAGCGGTGCGCGTGGAAGACCGGGTGGGTCAGGTACGCGTCGGAGCGCAGCAGACCGGCGGGGAGGGTGTCCTCGGTGGCGGCGTCCAGGGCCGCCACGTCGGCGGTGACGCCGAAGGCGCCCCAGACCGCGGCGAGCTGCGCGCGGGTGGTGGTCTCGTCGCAGGAGACGTACACCAGGTCGGCGTCGGCACGGTAGAGGTTCACGCCGGCCTCGCGGGCGGCGGCGACGACCTCGTCGGCCTTGCCGGGCACGCGGACGGCGAGCGTGTCGAAGTACGAGCCGTGCACGACCTCGACGCCGCCGGCGGTGAGACCCGCGGCGAGGATGGCGGCGTAGCGGTGGGTGCGCTCGGCGATCTGCTTCAGACCGTCCGGGCCGTGGTAGACGGCGTACATGCCGGCCATGACGGCGAGCAGCACCTGGGCCGTACAGATGTTGCTGGTGGCCTTCTCGCGGCGGATGTGCTGCTCGCGGGTCTGCAGGGTCAGGCGGTAGGCCTTGTTGCCGTCGGCGTCGACGGAGACACCGACCAGCCGGCCGGGCATCGAGCGGACGTGCTTGTCCTGGACCGCCATGTAGCCGGCGTGGGGGCCGCCGAAGCCCATGGGGACGCCGAAGCGCTGCGTCGTACCGACGGCGATGTCGGCGCCCAGCTCGCCCGGCGAGGTGAGCAGGGTGAGCGCGAGCAGGTCGGCGGCGACGGTGACGATCGCGCCGAGCTCGTGCGCGGCGTCGATCAGCGGCTTGATGTCGCGGACGGCACCGGAGGCGCCCGGGTACTGGAGGAGCACACCGAAGACACCGCGCTCGGCGACCTCGGCGGGGATGCCCTCGCTCAGGTCGGCGACGACGACCTCGACACCGGTCGGCTCGGCGCGGGTCTCGATGACGGCGACGGTCTGCGGCAGGGCGTCGGCGTCGACGAGGAAGACACCGTTCTTGACCTTGCCGATGCGGCGGGACAGCGCCATGGCCTCGGCGGCGGCGGTGCCCTCGTCGAGGAGGGAGGAGCCGGCGGTGGGCAGACCGGTCAGGTCGGCGACCATGGTCTGGAAGTTCAGCAGGGCCTCCAGGCGGCCCTGGGAGATCTCCGGCTGGTACGGCGTGTAGGCCGTGTACCAGGCGGGGTTCTCCATGACGTTGCGGAGGATCACCGGCGGGGTGAAGGTCCCGTAGTAGCCGAGACCGATCATCGGGGCGAGGACCTGGTTGCGGTCGGCGAGCGCGCGCAGCTCGGCGAGGACCTCGGCCTCGGTGCGCGCGGCCGGCAGGCCCAGCGCCTCGGCGTTCTTGATCACGTCCGGCACCGCGGCGGCCGTGAGCTCGTCGAGCGAGCCGTAACCGACCTGGGCGAGCATCTTGGCCCGAGCCTCGGCGTCGGGCCCGATGTGCCGCTGCTCGAACGGGATGCCCTGTTCGAGCTCGGAGAGCGGAGTGCGGTTGGCGGTCATGTACGGAGGCCTCCTGGTCGTCACGACCTGCGAGGGGCACCACGGCGCGGGTACCCGGACGGCCTCCCCCTCTGTCATTTCAACCTGAGAGTTTCACCGGCACGCCTCGCGGCACGCCGGCTTTCACCGTCGGTGAGAGCGGAATGCCGTCGGACATCCGCTCTGCTTTCCAGAGTGACCTCGTCCGCGCGGTACAGGGGCCTGAGAGATTCCGGGGAGGATTTGCTCCTTCGGCGCCCACCGGAAGATTTCTCCGGGGGACTCTCCCGCACAGGGTCGACAGCCACAACCAGCCTACCAGCGCGGTTGCGGCTTCCATCGCTCAAGTGGCCGACATCCCAGTTGTGCACTTTCGTAGGGGTGTAGAGCAGTTGCGACCAGTTGGAGGGACCGTGCAGACCGATATCGATCCGCGCAGCCTGATAGGCCGCAAGGCGTTCGACCGGAACGGGCACAAGATCGGAACCGTGGACGAGGTGTACCTGGACGACGCGACCGGCATCCCCGAATGGGCGGCCGTCCGCACGGGCCTGTTCAGCCGGGACGCCTTCGTCCCCCTGGAGCCGAGCGCCCTGCTCGACGACGGCCTCCACATCCCGTACGAGCGGGCCCTCATCAAGGACGCCCCCGACTTCGGCGTGGGCCGCCACCTCTCCCCCGAACAGGAACTCCAGCTCTACCGCCACTACAGCCTCGCCCTCCCGCCCCCGCCCGCGGACACCCCGGACCGGGACTTCGGCCGCCTGGCGGGCCAGGACGGCGCCTGAGGCCCCGGACCAGCGGCCACCGGAAGACCCGCACCGCACGGCCGGTGCGGGTCAGGCCGCCGCGTCGTCCCCCCGGACCAGCGGCAACGGTTCCGACGGCTCCAGGTCCGGGTCGTCCACGGCGAACGTCCGCACCCGCCCCGGCCCGGACCACGGCTCCTCGAAGCGCACCGTCACCCGGCCGACCCCGCTCCCCTGGACCCAGCCCGCCCCGTACACGGCGTGCCGCACGTCACGCCCGGGTGCCCACCCCCGCTCGGCGGTCTCGGTCGCGGTGGCAGGCGAGGCCTCGGCCTCCTCGGACGCGGCCTCCTCCGCCGCCGGCCGCTCCGCGGCCTCCGCCGCCGCCTCCGCCTGGGCGAACAGGTCCTCCTGCGTGTAGTCCGCGAGCCCGCTCACCCCCACCCCGAGGAGCCGCACGCCCCCCGTCGTGTCCACCGCCTCCAGGAGCCGCCCGGCGGCCTCCCGTACGACCGCCGGGTCGTCCGTCGGCCCCCGCAGTGTCTCGGACCGGGTCAGCGTGGAGAAGTCGTACCGCCGCACCTTCAGGACGATGGTCCGCCCCGAGTGCCCCGAGGCCCGCAGCCGCCCCACGCACCGCTCCGCGAGCCGTTCGACCTCGATCCGGATCCGTACCCGGTCGTGGATGTCCGCGTCGAAGGTGTCCTCGACGGACACGGACTTGGCGTCCCGCTCGGCCACCACGGGCCGGTCGTCGTACCCCTGGGCCATCCTGTACAGCGAGGTCCCGTGCGCCCGCCCGAGCAGCCGTACGAGCTCGTCCTCGCCCGCCTCCGCGAGATCGGAGACGGTGGTCATCCCGGCGCGCCGCAGATGCTCCCCGGTGGCCGGCCCGACCCCGGGCAGGATCCGCACCGACCGCGGCCCGAGCAGCTCCCGCTCGGTCCCGGGCTCGATCAGGACGAGCCCGTCCGGCTTGGCCTCCTCGGAGGCGATCTTCGCGATCATCTTGGCCCCGGCCAGCCCTACGGACCCGGTGAGCCCGGTCGTCGCGAGGATGTCCACCCGCAGCCGCTCCCCCACGGCCCGGGCGCTCGCGCTGTCGTCGGCGATACCGCCGGCTTCGAGGTCGACGAAGGCCTCGTCGAGGCTGAGCGGCTCCACGAGCGGGGAGAGCCGCCGGAGCAGCTCCATGACCTGGTCGCTGATCGAGCGGTAGAAGGCGAAGCGCGGCACGAGATAGGCGGCGTTCGGCGCGAGCCGTCGCGCCTGGCCCATCGGCATGGCCGAGTGCACGCCGAAGCGACGGGCCTCGTAGGAGGCTGTGGCGACCACACCGCGCGGCCCGAGACCGCCGACGACCACGGGCTTTCCGCGCAGGCTGGGCTTCGACGCCTGCTCTGCGGCGGCGAAGAAGGCATCCATGTCGAGATGCAGGATCGTGGGCGCGGCTCTCACACGTCCGATGCTGCCCTACGCCACTGACAACGCCCCCGCGGAACGCCCGGGAACCCCGGGCGAACCCCGGCAGAGGACCTCAGACCGCCCTGTCGCGCCGCCGCCGCGCCAGCTCGTCGCCCGGGTTGTGCCCGATCAGCGTCTCGCCGGTGTCGACCCGCTCCCCGTGGAGCTGGGACAGCGCGGCCTCGACGTCGCGCCAGACGACGCCGACGGCGATGCCGAAGACGCCCTGCCCGCCCTGGAGGAGGTCGACGACCTCGTCGGGCGAGGAGCACTCGTAGACCGTGGCCCCGTCGCTCATGAGCGTCATCCGCTCCAGGTCCCGGAAGCCGCGGGCCCGCAGGTGCTGCACGGCGGCCCGGATGTTCTGCAGGGCCACCCCGGTGTCGAGGAAGCGCTTGACGATCTTCAGTACGACGACGTCGCGGAAGCTGTAGAGCCGCTGCGTCCCCGACCCGTACGCGGGCCGCACGCTCGGCTCGACGAGTCCGGTGCGTGCCCAGTAGTCCAGCTGGCGATAGGTGATCCCGGCAGCCGCGCAGGCCGTCGGTCCGCGGTAGCCGATCGCCGCGTCGGCGATGCCGGCACCGGTGTCCGTCCCGAAGTCGCCCACACTGCCGTGAAGCGGATACGGACCGCTCTCCCCGGACACGCGTCCGAGCGAGCTCCCTGCCGTACCGTCCGCGCTGCTCATCACGCCGACCCTCCGTCCTTGACCTGCCCACACGAAGGTAGGCAGTCACCCGGGGTGCGTCAACGATCGCCACACTCGGCACGCCGAGTGATAATCACCCTGAGAGTGGTTTCACGTACCCCACTCCGGGGAAAGGCTACTCGAATGCTCTGACGGCACTCCGCGAACGACCTCCGGCCGCACCGCTCCGCCTCACTGACTGCTGCTCCCGAAGTCCTCCGGTGAGATCTGGTCGAGGAACTCGCGGAACTTCTCCACCTCGTCCTCCTGCTCGTCCGGAATCGCGATACCGGCGTCGTCCAGCACACCGTCGCTGCCGAAGATCGGCGTCCCGGTCCGCAAGGCCAGCGCTATCGCGTCCGACGGCCGCGCGCTCACCTCGACGCCGCTGGCGAAGACCAGCTCGGCGTAGAAGACCCCGTCACGAAGATCCGTGATGCGGACCTCGGTGAGCTCCTGTCCCACGGCCTCCAGCACGTCCTTGAACAGGTCGTGCGTCAGCGGCCGCGGCGGCGCCATCCCCTGCTGGGCGAAGGCGATCGCGGTCGCCTCCCCCGGTCCGATCCAGATGGGGAGGTACCGATCGCCTCCCACTTCACGCAGGAGCACGATCGGCTGGTTGGAGGGCATTTCCACCCGGACACCCACAACGTCGAGCTCGTTCACACAGCAACCCTAGGACGTGCCCGACCGGTTTGGATAGTCGGGCCCCTCCCGGGCCCCTCAGCGGGTCACTGGAGCCGGATCCCCAGAGCGGTCTGGACCAGAGCCGCGTGCAGCCGCACCGACTGTGCGGCGAGCTCCTGCGCGGTGGCCTCCGCATGGGCTCTGGTCTGCGGGTTACGGTGCCGGCGCAGCGGCGCGACCACCTGCTCGATCAGCCCGGCCTCCCGGTCGGCGGCCGCCTTGACGGCCCGCAGGTGCCGGGGTTCCAGACCGAATCTCCCCAGATCCGCGACAAGTCTGGCGACGGTGACGGTCTCGGCCTCGTAGCCGCCGCCCTCCGCCTCGGCGATCAGACCGTACGACTCCCACTCGGCGAGCTCGGTCTCGGTCACCTCGGCGGCGGCGATCAGCTCGGCCCGCCCGAGCCGCGCGACGGTCGGCGCCTCCGCCTCGTCCTGCTCCCAGGACCCTTCCAGCAGGTCCCGCCGGCGGCCGGGCGCCGGCAGCTTGATCTGCTCACCCCGCGCGAGGGCGTCGAGGTGCTCGCGGATCACCTTCAGCGGAAGGTAGTGGTCCCGCTGCATCCGCAGGATGCGGGCGAGCCGCTCCACGTCCTCCGGGCTGAACTTCCGGTATCCGGAGGCCGTCCGACGGGGCTCGACCAGCCCCTCGGCCTCCAGGAACCGGATCTTGGAGATCGTCACTTCGGGAAACTCGTCACGCAGCTGGTTCAGCACCGTGCCGATGCTCACCAGCCGTTCGCCCGCGGTGGCGGTGCCGGATCCGGCACCGCCCGTCGGTGTTCGCAGCATGGACCTTCCCTGAAGGGGCTTCCCCGAGGCGTCACACGCCTCGCTGGCTCGAGTAGAAGACCAGCCGGTACTTGCCGATCTGCACCTCGTCGCCGTTGGACAGAACGACGGACTCGATCGGCTCACGGTTGACGTACGTGCCGTTGAGGCTGCCGACGTCGGCGACGGTGAAGCTGCCGTCCTGCGCCCTGCGGAACTCGACATGACGCCGGGAGACGGTGAAGTCGTCCAGGAAGATGTCGCTCTGCGGGTGCCGGCCGGCCGTCGTCAGCTCGCTGTCCAGCAGGAACCGGCTGCCCGAGTTCGGACCGCGGCGCACCACGAGGAGCGCGGAACCAGGAGGCAGCGCCTCCACGGCCGCGAGCGCCTCGGGAGACAGTGACGGAAGGGCGGTCTGACCGGTGATCTCCGCCTCGTACGCCTCAAGACCCGAGATGGAGATCGTCGACGTCGTCTCCGAAGCGCGCTCGGGGGCGACCCCACCCCGCAGCGGCGTGCCGCACTGGGAGCAGAAGCGGCTGTCCGCCGTGTTGCGGTGACCGCACCTCATACACACCGGCATGGACGCATCCTCCTGCCGCGGCTGCCCCGCGGAGGTCTGTGTCGCGTACGGGTCGGACGCAAACCCTCCACCCGTACCTGAGGTTGATGGTTCTCCGAAACCTATGCGGGCGGCACCGGCGGGGTCAACAGAAGACGCGCCCTGAGTGCCCGGAATGTCACCGCCCCGGCCGTCGACCTCGTCGCGGAAGAGGGGGCGCTCCCCGCCCTGCTCCTCACCTTGGGCGTGGCGCGGCGCGGCGTGCTTGGCGTTGCCGCTGTCCTCACGTCCACTCTTGCCGAACAACTTCGCAAAAAAACTCACGGGCGATTCCCCTTGACCGAAACAGACCCGCCCGTGGGGCAGGACGAACCGAAATCCTTCACACCTGCCGACCCGGACACCTTCACAACGTCCGTATCCTCCGGACAGTTTCCACCACGCACCACCGTTGTGGTGCGCCGACCCCCCGCAACGCCGTGCGCTTGTCGCGGGACCCCCCTCGTCCCCCTTCTCACTGGGAGGACGACTGAGCGTAGTCAGGCCGCTTCGCGGGTCGCAAGGCGTCGACGACGATCTTCGCCGACCGCTCCACCGTGGCCGTGGCCTGCTCCTTCTCCAGGGTCTGCACGACACCGCCGGGGATGTTGAGCGCGGGCTCGAGATCCTCCGGCTTGCCGATGACCTTGAAGACGTACGGAGCGGTCACCTTCGTTCCATCGATCCGCATGTCATCACCGCTACCGGTGAAATAACTGTCCGCCACCACCCGGACACCGTTCACCTGGATCGCCTCGGCACCCGCCGCGCGCAGCTCCTGGATGGCGTCGAGCAGCATGTCCGACTCGACCGCCCCGGCGGGATCCCCCACGGTGAGGGTGATGCCCGGCCCCTCGGCTGCCACGGTGCCGGCCAGGATGCCGAGCTGCCGCTCCTTCTCCTGCGTCTGCTTGCGCGCCTCCTCGGCCTGGTCCGAGCTGGACTCCAGCTCGGACTGCTGCTTCTCCAGGCGCGTCTTCTCCTCCTCCAGGCGCTGGGTGCGGTCGTCGAGTTCGTCGAGGATCCGTACGAGGTCCTCCTGACGGGCCCCGCGCAGCGCACTGTTCTCGCTAGTCGAGGAGACCTGGATGGCCAGACCGAGCCCGAGGACGAACAGCAGGAGGGCGACGACGAGTTGGGCCCGGGTCACCCGCGGCGGCCACAGCGCGGCGGCGAGCCTGCTCCGCCCGCTCGACTCGGCACCGGGCGGAGGAGTCACAGCCGGCACCTCGGGCGCTTCGGGTACGTGAGGCACCCGGACGTCCTCGCCGCGCGGCTCGGGCTTCCCGGCCACGGGGGTCTCGGACGCCGCGGCCGTCCCGCCGTCCGGCAGCTCAGGCCGCTCAGGCTTCTCGAACTTCTGAGAGCCCCCGGAGTTCTGAGGGTCCTCGGGGTTCTGAGAGTCCTCGGGGTTCTGACGGTTCTCGGGGTTCTGAGGGTTCTCGCTCATCGGCCTCACGCCCGGAAGACGTGACGCCGGATGGCGGCCGCGTTGGAGAAGATGCGGATGCCGAGCACGACGACCACACCGGTCGACAGCTGCGCGCCCACGCCCAGCTTGTCGCCGAGGAAGACGATCAGCGCGGCCACGACCACGTTGGAGAGGAACGAGACCACGAAGACCTTGTCGACGAAGATCCCGTCGAGCATGGCCCGCAGACCACCGAAGACCGCGTCGAGGGCGGCGACCACTGCGATCGGAAGATAGGGCTCGACCACCGCCGGAACCTCGGGGCGGACCAACAGTCCGACCACGACTCCGACGATCAGGCCCAGTACGGCGATCACGATGTGCCCTTCCCTGTGTCGGCCGTGGCCCGACCGGACGGCATCGCCACCCCGGCCCCCCTCGGCTCTGCGGTACGTACGGTCAGGCTCGGAGCGGCCGGCAGGCTCACATCGCCCTCGACCGAGATCCTGCTCCTGATCCCGAAGTTCTCCACCAGCGCGTGCAGGTACTGCCCGTCGGCGCTGTCCTGGAACGCGGTGCTCAACCGCTGTCCGTTCCCGATGGCGAGAACGGTGTACGGCGGCACCAGCGGCTTGTTGTCGACGAGTATCGCGTCACCGGCGGCGCGGATCGCGGACAGCGACGTCAGCCGCTGCCCGTTGATCGCGACCGCCTCGGCACCCGACTCCCACAGCCCGTTGATCACCCGCTGCATGTCCCGGTCGCGGACCCGGCCGGTGTCGGAGAAGCCGGTGCTCTCCCTCGGCCCGCCGCCACCGGTGTCGGTGCCCTTGGCGTCGTCGACGACCAGCTTCACACCGGGACCGTGCACGGGCGTCGCGCCCGAAAGCAGCGCCACCAGCTCGGCCTGGTCCCCGCCGTGCTGCTGCAGGGCCTGCCGCTGGCGCTCCCCGACCTCGGTCCGGATCCGCTCGACGTCCGCCTCCAGCCGGTCGGCGGTCGACGTCTCCTTGTCGATCCGGTCGATGAGGTCCTGCCGCTCCTTGGCCACGACCGGCGCGGAGATCCGCGCCTCGGCCGCTCCCACGGTGACCACGACGGCGGCGAGCAGAAGACCCGCGGCGACACCCAGCTTGGCCCGCAGGTTACGGGGCATCCCGCCGCCCTCGGCCGCGCGCCGGGCCGTCGCCTCGGCGTAGCCGTCGTCGAGCGCGTGGTCGATCACGTTGTTCAGCAGCGACATCGACGCGTCCGGACGCGGCGGCGGTGATCCGGTGCTCCGAACGGGGGGCTGCTGCGACATGCCGCACATCGTCGCACGTCGCACGGCCTACCGCCGAATGGCCCCCAGGTACGGCCGGGAGGCGCCCCTCGGACACCTCCCGGCCGAAACCGACCGAACCGTCAGCGACCTGCGCTGTCGACCACCTCGGCCCACTCGTCGAGCAGGGCCTGCGCGGAGGCGTCGTCAGGCCCCTCCGCCCACAGATGAGTGACGGCCTCGGCGGGGTCGGGCAGCACCATCACCCACCGCCCGTCGGCCTCGACCACCCGGACTCCGTCGGTGGTGTCCACGGAACGACTGCCCGCCGCCTCCACCACCCGGCGCATCACCAGACCCTTCACGGCCCACGGGGTCGCGATGTCCTTCTTCAGGACGTGCGCCCGCGGGATCCGGGCGTCGATCTGGCTCAGAGTGAGCTGTGTCCGCGCCACGAGACCGATCAGCCGCACGAAGGCCGCGGCCCCGTCGAAGACGCTGCTGAACTCGGGCACGATGAACCCGCCGCGCCCGTCGCCGCCGAAGATCGTCGACTCCTGGCGCCCGACCCTCGTGAGGTCGTCGGGCGAGGTGGTCGTCCACTCGACCTGGGTGCCGTGGTACGCGGCGACCTGCTCGGCGATCCGCGTCGTGGTCACCGGCAGCGCGACCCGCCCGGACCGCCGCTCGGCGGCCACCAGGTCGAGCATCACCAGGAGCGCCCGGTCGTCCTCGATGATCCTCCCCCGCTCGTCCACGAGCGAGAGCCGCTCGCCGACGGGGTCGAACCGCACCCCGAACGCGGCCCGGGCCGAGGCCACGATCTCCCCGAGCCGGACGAGCCCGGCCCGCCGGCTCTCGGCCGACTCGGTGGGACGGGACTCGTCGAGACCGGGGTTGATCGTCAGCGAGTCGACCTGGAGCCGCCCGAGCAGACTGGGCAGGACGAGCCCGGCACTGCCGTTGGAGGCGTCCACGACGACCTTCAGCCCGGCCTCGGCGATCCCTGTGGTGTCGACGTTCCGCAGCAGCGACCCGGTGTACGAGTCGAAGACGCTCGCCGGGAACGACAGGTCGCCGATCTCCCCGGGGAAGGCGCGCCGGTACTCCTGGCGCGCGAACACCCGGTCGAGCTTCCGCTGCCCGGCCTGCGAGAGGTCCGCCCCGCGTTCGTCGAAGAACATGATGTCGACGGAATCGGGCACCCCGGGCGAGGTTCGCACCATGATCCCGCCGGCGCTTCCCCGCGCGGTCTGCTGCCGCGCCACCGGCAGCGGTACGTTCTCCAGGTCCCGTACGTCGATGGCGCTGGCCTGCAGCGCCGAGATCACCGCCCGCTTCAACGCCCGGGCGCCCCGGGAGTGGTCGCGCGCGGTGGTGACGGTCGCCCCCTTCTTCAGGGTCGTGGCGTACGCCCCCGCCAGCCGGACGGCCAGCTCGGGGGTGATCTCCACGTTCAGGATGCCGGAGACGCCACGGGCCCCGAAGAGATGGGCCTGTCCCCGGGACTCCCAGATGACGGAGGTGTTGACGAAGGCGCCGGCCTCGATCGTCTTGAAGGGGTAGACGCGCACGTTCCCCTGCACGATCGATTCTTCGCCGACGAGGCACTCGTCCCCGATGACGGCGCCGTCCTCGATCCGGGCGGCCCGCATGATGTCGGTGTTCTTCCCGATCACGCAGCCGCGCAGATTGCTCTGCTGCCCGATGTACACGTTGTCGTGGACGACCGCCTTGTGCAGGAAGGCACCGGTCTTCACGACCACGTTCGAGCCGATGACGGTGTGCTCCCGGATCTCGGCGTCCGCCTCGACCTTGGCGTAGTCACCGATGTAGAGCGGCCCGCGGAGCACGGCGTCGGGGTGCACTTCGGCTCCTTCCGCGACCCACACCCCGGGCGAGATCTCGAAGCCGTCGATGTCGACCTGGACCTTGCCCTCCAGGACGTCCGCCTGGGCCTTCACATAGCTCTCGTGCGTGCCGACGTCCTCCCAGTAGCCCTCGGCGACATAGCCGTAGATCGGCTTGCCCTCCTTCATGAGCTGCGGGAAGACATCGCCCGACCAGTCGACCGGCACATCCGCATCGACGTAGTCGAAGACCTCGGGCTCCATCACGTAGATGCCCGTGTTGACCGTGTCCGAGAAGACCTGGCCCCAGGTGGGTTTCTCCAGGAAGCGCTCGACCTTGCCCTCTTCGTCGACGATCGTGATGCCGAATTCCAGCGGATTGGGCACCCGGGTCAGGCAGACCGTGACGAGGGCGCCCTTCTCCTTGTGGAAGGCGATGAGATCACTGAGGTCGAAATCGGTGAGCGCGTCGCCCGAGATGACGAGAAAAGCGTCGTCCTTCAACGCTTCCTCGGCGTTCTTCACACTTCCCGCTGTACCGAGTGGCTTTTCCTCGTTGGCATACGTGAGCTCCATACCGAGCTCTTCTCCGTCGCCGAAGTAGTTCCTGACGAGAGAGGCGAGGAACTGCACGGTGACGACGGTCTCGTTGAGACCGTGCCTCTTGAGCAGTCGCAGGACGTGCTCCATGATCGGCCGGTTCACCACCGGCAGAAGAGGCTTGGGCATGCTCGAGGTCATGGGGCGAAGGCGGGTTCCTTCGCCACCGGCCATCACGACGGCCTTCATGTCGGAAGCGTCCTCCTTGAAGAGACGACGGTCCTGCCGACTTCACCTGTCCGTTCAGGGGCCCTCTGACGTCCTCGTTGTTGCCGGCGACGCTGCTCGACACAGGACGGACGGGCTCAATCGGCCGCGGTATCCGCCTTCACGAGTCGACGGACCTGGACCACGTAGAGGATCCCTGCCCACCAATACAGAGTTGTACCCCATCCGGCGAAGGCCCACCCGAAAACTTCAGCGAGTGACGAAAGCCAGCCCGTTCCGTCACTGAGAAGCAGCAACGGGAACGCGTACATCAAGTTGAAAGTCGCAGCTTTCCCGAGGAAGTTCACCTGCGGCGGCGGGTAGCCGTGCCGGCGGAGGATTCCCACCATCACGAGCAACATCAACTCACGGGCGAAAAGTGCGGCGGTCAGCCAGAGCGGCAGGATCTCGCGCCAGGTCAGCCCGATGAGCGTGGAAACGATGTACAGCCGGTCGGCGGCGGGGTCGAGGAGCCGGCCGAGGTTGCTGATCTGGTTCCAGCGCCGGGCGAGCTTCCCGTCGAGATAGTCGCTGACGCCGCTGAGCATCAGCACGAGCAGGGCCCAGCCATCGCTGTTGGGACCGCCGAACACAGGCCGGAGGATCAGCCAAAGGAAGAGCGGCACACCCACGAGGCGAGCCATGCTCAGGATATTGGGGATGGTGAGGACCCGGTCGGTCTGAACGCGAGTCTCCTGGACCTCCACCCGGGGGCCTCCTGCTGGGAACGTACGGACGATGCCCCCTGACCTTACCCTCAGCCACGACACCACGGCGCACAGGGGGCGGCCGCCGGCTCCAGAACGCAAAAATGCCTCAACCCCCGGACAAGGTCCGGGGGTTGAGGCTAAAAATTGTTCGGCGGCGTCCTACTCTCCCACAGGGTCCCCCCTGCAGTACCATCGGCGCTGAAAGGCTTAGCTTCCGGGTTCGGAATGTAACCGGGCGTTTCCCTAACGCTATGACCACCGAAACACTATGAAGTTGAACTCAACCGGCAAGGGAGTTCATTGCTTCAGAACTAACACAGTGGACGCGAGCAACTGAGGACAAGCCCTCGGCCTATTAGTACCGGTCAGCTCCACCCATTACTGGGCTTCCACAT
>NZ_JBVJWR010000006.1:0-5008 GCF_055602235.1 Streptomyces sp. NPDC037410
GGGTATCGCCCATGCCCACAGGACAGCGCGAACGCGCGACCGGCCGCAGGCGAACACCGCAATCTGAAACAGGGGTCGCCTCACGTGGCGACCCACGACCTCAAAACCAGATCACTAGGGCCTGTCCGGCGGCACAACAGCCCGGAAATTCCTTCGACTTGCGTACAACCCCCCTAGTCGATCAAGAGTCTGAAAACGGGTACGGCGTGGCGCCGTGCCCGTTTTCCCTGGGGGGTTTACTTGCAGCACCGTATGTCCGGGCGCCGGCTGGCCGCCGCGCTGCTCACGCTGTCCACGGTCACCGCGGTGACCGGCACGCTCGTCACCGTCCCGGCCGTCGCCGCCGCCACCGCCGAGGGCCAGTGCGCACCGACCGCACCCGGCCTGCTGCCCGTCGCCGACGAGGTCGTCTCCACCGGTGCGTACGGCTCCGTCACGAGCTGCACGGACGAGACCGGCAGCACCGCGCTGACCTGGCACAAGACCGACGGCACGGTGTCGCCGCTGTCCGGGCCGAACGCCTACGACTCGACCTCCGACTACATGCTGACGGGCGACGGCAGCGTCTTCACCGCGTACAATCCGGCGACCTCGTCGTACGTCAGCCTCAACATCGGTCTGGTCGGCTCCGACGCCCGCCTCGTCGGCGCGGCCGGCCCCGTCCTGTACGTGAGCGCGGCCGCGGCGAGCGGCCAGGGCCGCGAGCTCTGGCAGCTGGAGAACGCGAACGGCGTCGTCCGCAAGACGAAGCTCACCAACACCGTCAACAACGACGTCTTCGACTGGACCGAGACCGACCACAAGATCGTCGCGGTGGGCAAGGACGCCCGCGGCGGCCGTGTCGTGCTCGCCCTCATCAAGGGCTTCCGCGACACCGGCGTCGGCGGGCCGAGCCCGTTCGCCGTGCGCGCCCTGATCCCCGTGAGCACCGGGAGCGCCATCCCCCAGGAGTGGACCAACAGCCCCGGCGGCTTCTGGGACGAGGCTTCGACGGGCGCCCTCACCCCCACGTGGGAGGCGATCGTCACCACCTCGACGGCGACCGGGGGCGACCGCCAGATCTCGACGCACCTGCTCGGCACGAACACCCGCGCGAACATCCCGCTGACCGGCGAGCTGAGCGGTGCCGTCGTCGCGGGCATCGTCGGGGACACGATCCTGTACGGCACCCCGGGCACGGCCCTCGCGGACACCACCGCCCGTCCGCTCTACGCGCGCAGCCTCACGGACACCGCGGCGCAGCCGTACAAGGTCCTGGACCACTTCTCCAGCGTGGCCCACGCCCCGGACGGCTCCCTGCTCGTCCGCGGCTACAGCGCCCAGGGCGACGGGCTCTACCGGATCCAGGGCGGGGCCGGCGGCGCCGTCCCGGACGTGACCCTCACGGCGGGCACCGGCCGGGCGCTGGGCGTCCAGGTGACCGCGTCCAAGGTCCCCACCTCGGTCGACCTGGAGAAGGCGGGCACGACCGTCCCCATGGAGTGGACGCTGTCCCGGTCCGACGCCACCGTGGACCTGAACCTGGTGAACACACGCACCGGCAAGCAGCTCACCAAGCGCCTGACCCAGCCTTCCTCGGGCAGCCGCTTCACCTACACCTGGGACGGCGTCCTGGACGGCATCAGCGCGCCGAACGGCGACTACGCCTGGTCGGTCACCGCGACGTCGAACGACGGTCTGGGCGCCCCCGCGCACGCCGGCGGCACCTTCCGGGTCCAGCGCCAGGCCAACGCGCACGACCTCAACGACAACGGCTCGACCGACGTCATCGCCCGGGACTCCGCGGGCGCCCTGTGGCGCGACGACCTCTTCGACTGGCCGGTCGGCGGCCAGGCCAAGACCGCCCGCCGCACGAAGATCGGCACGGGCTGGCAGACCTACAAGCAGATCGAGGCCGTCGGCGACATCGCGGGCTCCTCCCACGGCGACTACATCGCCCTGGACGGCTCCGGCACCCTCTACCACTACCTCGGCAAGGGCGACGGCACCCTCGCCCCGCGCGTGAGGATCGGCGGCGGCTGGGGCGGCTACAAGCAGCTCACCGGCGGCTCCGACCTGAACAACGACGGCCGCGCGGACCTCCTCGCCACCGACGCCTCCGGCGTCCTGTGGCTCTACAAGGGCACCGGCTCCTCCACCGCCCCCTTCGCCGCGCGCGTCCGCGTCGGCGGCGGCTGGGGCGCCTACAACCAGATCACCGCCACCGGCAACATCGCCGGCGGCGCCGCCGGAGACCTCGTCGCCCGCGACACCGCGGGCGTCCTCTGGCTGTACCTCGGCAGGGGCGACGGCACCTTCGCCGCCCGCACCAGGATCGGTTCCGGCTGGGGTGCCTTCTCGCAGCTCGTCGGCGCGGGCGACGTCACCAACGACGGCCGCCCCGACCTGATCGCGTACGGGGCGGGCGGCACGTACGTCTACCAGTCCACGGGCTCGTACACGGCGCCGTTCAGCCGCCAGACGACCAACCTGTACGCGGGCGAAGGCACGAAGTTCAACAGCGTCTCCTGAACTTCCCGACCCGTACGACCCGCTGCACCGGGGAGCGCCCTTCGACGGCGCGCCCCGTTCCTTCCCCCTCCTCACGAAGGACCGACCACGTGCACACCCGTACCTCCGCGTCCCGGCGCCGGCTCGCCGCCGCCGTGACCGCCGTCCTCGCCGTCACGGCGGGCGCGGCCCTCACCGCCACCACCCCGGCCACGGCGGCCCCCGCGGCCGTCCAGGCCCCGGTCGGGGCCGCCGACACCGTCGGCGTCATCGCCGACGACGCCCACCTCGTCAGCACGGGCAGCACCGGCTACCTCACCCGCCGGACCAGCTCCACCTACGTGAACACGTACTACTGGACGAACTTCGCCGACGGCACGACGAAGGCCCTGGACCCGGCCTACGTGTACGACGGCGGGCGCTCGGACTTCGTCGTGGCGCACAAGCCGACGGAGACGCGCTACGAGCTGCTCGACATGGCCCACCAGGACGCCGCGCCGATCGGTCTGACGTACGGCGACGGGAACTACTCCCTCGCGGGCGTGGCCGGCGAGACCCTGGTCATGGCGTACTACGACCGCAACCGCGTGAACGCGCTCGACGCATTCCTCATGACCCGCCCGGGCAACTGGTCGACCTCGCCGACCACCCGCGACCTGGCGCTGCCGGTCGCGGCGCACAACCTGCGGGTCGCGGCCACCACCCCCGACACGGCGCTGATCCAGTACCAGACGGGCCTCAACACCGAGACCGAGTACTTCCTCGCCACCGTCGAGCTCTCCACCGGCACGATCACCCAGACCGTCCCCGTCGGCACCAGGCCGCCCCGGAACGGCATCCACCTGACGGCCACCCAGGTCGCCTGGGTCTCCAAGCCGACGGACACCACCGCCGAGCTGGTGACCGTGCCGCGCATCGGGGAGGGACAGCGGACGACGATCCCGCTGGGCGACACCTACCCCGGCACCCAGCTCGACGCGGCCGTCGTGGGCGGCTGGGCCGTGACGACCGAGAAGGGCGGCGGCACCGCCGCGTACCCCTCCTCCCAGTTCCCGCTGATCGCCCGCTCCCTCGGCAACCCGTCCGCCACGGTCAAGCTCCTCGACCACGTCGACTCCATGACCTCGGCCCCCGACGGTTCGCAGCTCGTGCGCGGCGGCTCGCTGACGGGCGGCGGCGAGGGCGTCTACCGGATCGCGACCGGCGCGGGCGGCACCCCGGAGGCCACGCTCGTCTCGACGGCCGGCAAGAAGACGGAGCTCGCCTTCGCCTCGGCCCCGGGCGTCCCGGCCACGGTCGACCTCGACGCGAGCGGCGGCAACGCCACCTTCTCCTGGGCCCTGAACCGGCCCAACGCCCAGGGCACCGTGACCCTGCGGCACACCGCCACCGGCAAGACGACGCAGCTGACCTGGTCCGGCTACGACGGCCCCATCCACGACACCGGCGTCGTCACCTTCCACTGGAACGGCCTGCTCGCCCCGGCCCTCGGCGGCGTGGCCGGCTTCGCGCCGAGCGGCGACTACACCTGGGAGTTCAAGGCGAAGCCGCTCAACGGCATCGGCCCCGACCTGGTGAAGACGGGCACGTTCAAGATCCTGCGCAAGGCGGGCCTGCACGACTACACGAACAACGGCAGCGCGGACCTCCTGGCCCGCGATTCCTCCGGCCGCCTCTTCCGCGACGACACGGTCAAGGTGACGTCCTCGCAGGAGGTCTACTCGAACGAGCGCGTGCAGATCGGCACCGGCTGGCAGATCTACAACCAGCTGGAGGCCGTCGGCAACATCGCGGGCGCCCCGGCCGCCGACCTCGTCGCCCGCGACGCCTCCGGCATCCTCTGGCAGTACCTCGGCAAGGGCGACGGCACGTTCGCGGCGCGTACGAGGATCGGCTCCGGCTGGAACGCGTACAACAAGATCACCGGCGGCAGCGACCTGAACGGCGACGGCCGCTCCGACCTCCTGGCCACCGACACCTCGGGCGTCCTGTGGCTCTACAAGGGCACCGGCAACTGGGCGGCCCCCTACGCGGCCCGCGTCCGGGTCGGCGGCGGCTGGGGCACGTACAACCAGATCACCGCCGTCGGCGACATCGCGGGCAGCGCCTCCGGCGACCTCGTCGCCCGCGACACCGCGGGCATCCTCTGGCTCTACCAGGGCACGGGCGCGGGCACCTTCTCGGCGCGCGTCCGCATCGGCTCCGGCTGGGGCGCGTACACCTCCCTCGTCGGTGCCGGCGACGTCGACCGCGACGGCCGCAACGACCTGTACGCGACCGGCCCCTCCGGCTCCCGCCTCTACGCGGGCACGGGCAACGCGACGACCCCGTTCAAGCCGGCGTCCTTCACGGGCGTCCACGCGGACGCGGCCCGGTTCAACGCGATCTTCTGATCATCTTCTGATCGCGTACAACCATTTCCGACCCTCGGGAGTCCTGGGGGGGGGGGGGGGGGGGGGGGCGGGCGGGGGCGGGCGGGGGGGGGGAAACGTTGAGTTCCCCCCTACCCCCCGCGCCC
>NZ_JBVJWR010000006.1:5018-90508 GCF_055602235.1 Streptomyces sp. NPDC037410
TCCGGGGGGTCTGTCGGTGTAAAGCGCGTTGCCGGTTCTTCTGCTCGTTCGCCCCCCCCTCTCCTCCCCCCGGGGGCTTCCGGGGTGGGGGCCCCCCCCCCCCCCCCCCCCCACCTCTCGGGGGAGGACCACCCTTGACGTCCACACGCACCGCCCGCGTCCGGCTCTGCGCAGCCGTGACGGCCGTTCTCGCCGTCACCACGGCCGGACTGACCGTCCCCGCCGTCGCGGCCCCGTCGAACGCCACGACGGCCGCCGCAGCGGATCAGCAGGCCGCCCCCGTGCTCACCCTGCCGCAGGACTCCCGGCTCGTCGGCAACGGCCCGTCGGGATTCCTCACCCGCCGCAGCGACGGCAGCTCCTCCTGGACCCGGTACGCGGACGGCGTCACGACCGCGCTGCCCGCAGGCTCCAAGGGCACGGTCCGCGCGGACACCGTCGTGGCCTCCGCCGGAACCACCCACACCGTGTACGACATGTCCGGGGCCTCCTCCCCCGTGACCATCGACATCGGCTACCTCGGCACCGGCGCCACCCTCATGGACCTCGTCGGCAGCACCCTCGTCGTCAGCGTCCCCAGGGCCGACGGCGGCGAGGGCCGGGACATCCACCTCGTCGGCAAGCCGGACGGCACGATCGTCGACCGGACGATATCCGGGCTGCCCGCGGACGCGGTCGCCCGCTCCCTCACCAGCCAGGTGGACTCGCCCGACACCCTGTCCCTCCTGTACTACGAGGTCGTGGACAACGCGGCCGAGTGGCACACGGCCGTCGTGGACGTGGCCACCGCCACGGTGGTGGAGGAACGCGGCGCGACACGGGCCTACTACGACAGCGACGTCACCCTCTCCGCCACGCACCTCGCCTGGGTCGAAGGCACGGCCGTCAGCGGGGCGGTGGCCCTGGAGGTGGCCCGGAGGAACGAGCCCGACACCACGCGCATCCCCATCGGCAACGGGGACGGGGTCCAAGCCGAGCTGATGGGCGACTGGCTGGCGTACGGGGAGACCCACACGACCTCAGCCCCCAACCCCCTCTACGGGCTGTCACTCCGCTCGCTGACGACCGGACAGACCGTCAAGGTCCTCGACAGCCTGAACACCATCCGCAGCCAGTCCGACACCGAGCTCCTCGTCCAGGGCGGCACGGTCGAACACGGCGAGGGCATCTACCGGATCGCACCCGGCCCCGACGGCACGCCGACCGCCACCCTCGTGGCGAGCATGGGGCTGCCCATCGTCCTCCAGGTCGTGGAGCAGTCGGTACCCGCCACCGCCGACTTCCGGACGGCACGCGGCGACGTGAAACTGATGTGGCGCTTCTCCGGCTCGCTCCCTGTGTCGGCCCACATCGAGCTGATCCACACCGCCTCCGGGAAGCGGAAGACGTACACGGAGAACGTGGACCCCACCGGGCGTGTCACCGTGACGTGGAACGGCCTGTTCGACGACTTCTCCACCGCCTACAACGGCGACTACACCTGGCGGATGACGGCGGCGCCCCGCAACGGCATCGGCCCGTCCGTCGAGCGGACCGGCACGCTCAAGGTCGACAGCGGGCAGGCCCCGCACAACTTCTCGGACAGCGGCTCACCCGACCTCCTCGTCCGCGGAAACGACAACCTGTACATGTTCGACGGCCGCAAGGCGCTCGAATTCGCCTACACGGGCGTGCCGACCGCGACGAACGCCGGAGCCGGCTGGGCCGCCTACGACCGGGTCCTCGCCCCCGGAAACGTCAGCGGCCCCCGGTTCTCCGACCTCGTCACCCGGGACAAGACCGGCACGCTCTGGATCCACCCGGGCACCGGCAACGCCGCCTCCCCCTTCGCGCCGCCCGTCCGCGTCGGCGGCGGCTGGAACACGTACACCGACATCACCGGCAGCGGCGACCTCGACGGCGACGGCCGTCCCGACCTGGTCGCCGCCGACAAGGCCGGCGACCTCTGGTTCTACAAGGGCACCGGAAACTCCACCGCGCCCTTCGCACCCCGCAGGAAGACCGGTCACGGTTGGGGCATCTACAACAAGCTCGTCGCCACCGGGAACATCGGCGGCAACCCCACCGGCGACCTCGTCGCCCGAGACAAGGACGGCGTCCTCTGGCTCTACCTCGGCAAGGGCGACGGCACCTTCGCCGCCCGCACCCGGATCGGCGGCGGCTGGAACGCGTACAACGAGATCGTCGCCGTCGGCGACGTCGACCGCGACGGCCGCCCCGACCTCCTGGCCAACGGGCTCAAGGGCCACCTCGACAGCACCCTCGCCCTCTACAAGGGCACCGGCGACTGGAAGGCCCCCTTCGCCCCGCGCGCCGGAGCCACCACGATCCTGCCCGCCCCCGGCTGGTACACGACCCTGTTCTGACCGGTCACCGGCCCGTCAGCGGCACGGTCGCCCAGACCGTCTTGCCGACCGGCCGGTCCTTCACGCCCCACGCCGTGGCGAGGGCGGCGACGAGCAGCAGCCCGTAGCCGCCCTCGTCCGGTTCCCGGGCCGGTACGGGCCGCCGCTCGCCTCGCGCGTCGGACAGCTCGACCCGTACGTGGTCGTCCCCCCGCTCCATCCGCACCTCGAAGTCCCGCCCCGGCACCCGGCCGTGCTGGACGGCGTTGTTGGCGAGCTCGGCGACGACCAGCTCGACGGCATCGGCGCCGGGACCCGTCAGGCCCCAGTCGTGGAGCTCCTGCACGGCCAGTAACCGCGCCAGGCGTGCGCCCCGGCGCGTTGCCGAGAGCCGGAGCGTGAACTCACCGGTTGGAGTGGCGGTTTCGGATTTCATGCCCCCGAGCCTGACCCTCCGGCCGTACGCTGACCAGCAGCGACGCCACGACGCTGAGTAACTGTACGAGTGCGCCACGAGGGCGGTACGGATGTCGGGGAACGAGGAGGAGCGGCCGGAACGGCCCTCCGAGGTGGACGGTACGGCGCACCTTTTCCGGGCGCTGGGCAAACAGATCAAGGCGCTGCGGAGGAACGCGGGCCTGAGCCAGGCGGAGCTGGCGGAGATCGCGCATTGCAGCGAGGACCTGATCTCCGCGATCGAGCGAGGGGTACGAGTCCCCCAGCCGGACTTCCTGGTCCAGCTCGACCCGATCCTCGGGGCGGGCGGGGTCCTCGCGGCTGCGGCGGACGACGCGCGGGAGGCGCTGTCGAGGGCGCGGACCCGACATCCGGACTGGTTCCAGGACTTCGCGGACGCGGAGGCGAAGGCGGTGGCGCTCCACTACTACGAGGTGCAGGCCGTGCCGGGCATTCTGCAGACCGAGGCGTACGCGCGGTATCTCTTCGAGAACCGCCGCCCCATGCTGGACGAGGCGACGATCGAGAAGCGTGTGGCTGACCGGATCTCCCGCCAGGTGATCCTCGACAAGTGGCCGTCGCCGACGATCAGCTTCGTCCTGGAAGCAGCCGTCCTGCTGCGCCCGTTCGGCGGACCGGAGGTCCACCGCGAGCAGCTGCGACGCGTGCTTGACGTGGCCCGGCGGCGCACGATCGAGCTCCAGATCATGCCGCAGGACGGAACGGAACACCCCTACCTGGGCGGCGCGTTCACGCTGCTCACTCCGCCGGGGCGGCGGGAAGTCGCGTACACCGAGATCTACGGGCACGCCCGGCTGATCACCGCGCCAGAACAGGCGCGACTGTACGCCGAGCGCTATGGGATCATCCGGGCGCGGGCACTCCCGCCTCAGGAGTCCCTGGCCTGGATCGAAAAACTGCTGGGAGAACGATGAACACCACGGAACTCGCCTGGTTCAAGAGCAGCTACAGCGACTCCGAAGGCGGCAACTGCATCGAAGTCGCCTACGACTGGCGCAAGTCCAGCTACAGCAGCTCCGAAGGCGGCAACTGCGTCGAAGTAGCCGCCCACCCCGCCCTCATCCACATCCGCGACTCCAAGAACCCCCACGGCCCCCAGCTCGCCGTCTCCCCCGCCTCCTGGGCCGCCTTCCTGGACGTAGCATCCGGGGCGTGACCTCCATCAAGTTCGTTCTCTTCGACGTCGACGGCACCCTCATGGACGCCGTCGAGAACCAGCGGCGCGTCTGGCACGCGTGGGCCGCGCGGTACGGGCTCGACGGCGCCGAGGTGTACGCGGTCGCGCTGCGGACGCGGCCCGTGGAGACCTTCGCGGCCGTCGTGCCGGGCGAGGACCCCGACGAGTGCCTCGCCCTCCTGCACGCGCTGGAGGACGAGGACGTCAGCAAGGGCTCGTACGCGGCCTTCGAGGGGGCGGCGGACCTGCTCGCCGGCCTCCCCGCCGACCGGTGGGCGCTCGTGACGTCGAACTACGAGCACCGGGTGCGGGGACGGTTCGAGCGGACCGGGCTCCGTTTCCCGGGGCTCATCGTCGACGCGGCCTCGGTCGCCGAGGGGAAGCCGTCGCCCGTCCCGTACCTCACGGCCGCCGGGAAGCTGGGCGCGGACCCGGCGGAGTGCCTGGTGATCGAGGACGCGCCGTCGGGGGTCCGGTCGGGGCTCGACGCCGGGATGACGGTCTGGACCGTCAACACCCCGGCGCCGCACCCGGACGCCCACCGCCACTTCCCGACCCTCGCGGAGGCGGCGCCGCACATCGTGGCGGCGCTGGGCTAGGTCAGAGGATCGTGTCGTAGATGTCCCAGCCGTAGCCGATCTGCTTGCGGGTCGAGCCGGGGATGAGGTTGGAGTCGCGGTAGACGCTGTCGTACGCCCAGAGCTTGCCGGACGTGTCACGGGCGATGAAGTTGCCGCCCGAGCTGGTCAGTCTTCCGGTCCATGCGAGGGAGTTGTAGGCGTTCCAGCCGCCGCCCACGCGGACGCGCGGGTAGAAGCCCGGGAAGCGCGTGTCGTACGCCCAGAGGACGCCGTCCTTGTCGCGGGCCACCGGGTTGTAGCCCTGCGCCTGCCCCGCTATGGCGGTGTAGATGTTCCAGCCGCCGCCCATGTCCGTGCGGCCTTCGAGGACGTACCTCGGGTCGTCGGCGCCGGTGAACGAGTAGCGCCAGAGCTTGCCGGCCTTGTCCCGCGCCAGCAGGCCGGTGCCGTAGCCGGTGAACGCGGTGTACTGGTTCCAGCCGCCGCCCACCCGCGCGCGCGGCTTGAACGGGGCGGCCGTGTTGCCCGAGCCCTCGTAGTACCAGAGGACGCCGTCCTTGTCCCGGGCCATGAGGTCGCCCTGACCCGCCGCCGTACGGAAGGTGACGGGCACGATCGCGGTGTAGGCGTTCCAGCCGCCGCCGATGCGCGTGCGGGCCTTGAGGGGCTTGTCGAAGTGCCCTGAGGACTCGTACTGCCAGAGCACGCCGGACTTGTCGCGGGCGAGGACCGTCGTCCGCAGGTTCGCCTCAGGGGTGCCCGCGACGAACTGGAAGGCGACGGGGCCGCGGTCGGTGACGGCCCCGGCCTCGTCGGTCACTTCGAGGGTGGCCGTGACCTTCCCGAGGTACTCGGCAAGGCTGTGGGCGTCGACGCGGATGTCGTACGTCAGGACCGTGTCGTACCCGGCCCGGGTGTCGACGTCCGGGAGCACGGCCACGTTGTGGGGGCTGTCCCAGGAGCAGGGCTGGAAGGCGCTGCCGTTGACGGCGCAGGTGGAGGTGACGGCGAAGTACGAAGGGTTTTCGTTGCCGGGCTCGTACGGTCGCGTCGGCAGGAGCAGCCGCGCCTTCATCCTGCCGCCCGTGTAGTGCGAGAGCCGGACCGTGACCCGCGTGGTCACCGGCCCCTCCTCGCCCGAAGGCACCACCAACGGGCCGCCCTCCTGGAAGACCGTGCCCGTCGAGGCGGTCGAGGCGGTCGAGGCGGTCGAGGCCGTCGCCCCTGCGACCGGGGTCGACGCGGCAACCGCCGTCCCTCCCAGTGCCGCAGGTGCTACGGCGACGGCCAGAGCCGTCGCGATCGTCAGGGCCACACGCATACGTGCCACGAATCCCCCCAGGAATTCTTTGGGTCTGCTTCTGCTGTTCATGCCCTTGACCTTCGACGGGTCCGAAGGGTTGTACTGGAATAGGCCTGCGCGGTGGCCGGTTGGGGCGGACATGCGACGTGATCAGGAACCGTCCGGCGGTATCCATCCTCTGCTGGCGGGACGTTTCAGCCCGTACCGGTTCGACCCCTCGGCCGTCGTCGACGACCGGTCGCTTGGGCTGCTCCTGGAGGCCGCGCGGTGGGCGCCGTCCGCCGGGAACTCCCAGCCGTGGGGGTTCTTCGCGAGCCGGCCGGGCGAGCCGGACCATGAGCGGCTCCTACGGCACCTCGCGCCGAGCTCGGCGCGGTGGGCGGCGGACGCGGGGCTGCTGGTCGTGACGCTGACGCGGCGGTACGTGGAGGACACGGAGCTGCAGTACTCGGAGTTCGCGGACTACGACCTCGGCCAGGCGATAGCCCACATGACGGTGCAGGCGGAGGCGATGGGGCTGGCGTCGCACCAGTTCCGGGCCTTCGACATGGAGGGCCTGACGAAGGAACTGGACCCGAACCCGGGTTGGTCCCTCGTGTCGATGATCGCGCTGGGGAAGGCGGCCGGGGCCCCGCCGGAGGGCCGGGAGCGTCGAAGCATCGCGGACCTGCTGTCCGCGCCCTGGACCCTGTGAGGGGAGCCGTCGCTTTGGCTCTCGGGGCGGGCGCGGTTGGTGGGCTTCTGGTGGGACCGCCCTCTTTCCGAGAGTCGCTCCTTCCGGCGGCGCGTCAAGGGCGCCTCCGGCGTCGGCTTCGCCGATTCCGCTGCGCTCCACCCTTGACCCACCACCTCCAGGAGCGAAAGACCTCTCGGAGGGCGGTCCGGGGGTGGGGGTCCACGCCGCCAGTCCGGGGGTGCTTCCCGCCGTAGGCGGGGAGCACCCCCGGAGGGTGGGGGCGAGGCCGGGCATCGGCGGGCCGGGTATCGGCTGCGCGGCTGGGTGGGTGGGGGCTGGGTTCGTAGTGAATGTGGGTGGGACCAGTCCGGTCTCATCGGGGTGCGCTGTCGTTGAATGGGGCGGCCCGGCAGGGCTTAGCGGCTGTCCGTGGTCCGTTGGTGGGGCTTCATGCCCCGCTGGTCACTGCCGGTGGGTGGCGGGGTGCGAATAACTGCGCGCTACTCCCGGTAACAGCCCCCAACCGAGGCCCCAAAAGGGGCACATCACCCATCCACTTCGAGTTACTGCGGGAAACCCACCACCGGGAGCGACCAGCGGGGCCTGAATCCCAGCCGGAAGACGACCGACACCCGCCAAGCGCCGCCCAGCTGCCCCATTCAACTGCCGCGCACCCCGACGAGACCGGACTGGCCCCACCCACCCGTCACCACAAACCGAGCCCCCACCCACCCTGCCGCGCAGCCGGCACCCGCCCAGCCGATGCCCGGCCTCGCCCCACCCGCCGGGCTGCCACCCGCCTACGGCGGGAAGAGGTCTCGGCGCCCCGCGTGGACCCGTCCCCCCGGCCGCCCTCCGAGTGTGAAAAGGCGGCCTCCGCCGCCGGGTCAAGGGTGGGCGCAGCCCATCGCGCAGCGACGCCGCAGGCGCCCTTGACGCGGCGGTGGAGGACGCCACACTCGGAAAGAGGGCGGCCACACCAGAAGCCCACGAAGCCGGATGACCCCGAGCGCGAGACCTACGTCTTCGCGATCCAGGCCGGAGGGGGCTCCGGGTCAGTGAAGGACGGCCATGTGCTGATGTTCCAGGGCTAGATGAAGCCCGTCGACGACGCCCAGCTGACCGCGTGGAAGAAGGCGGTCGCCCTCCCGATGAAGCGGGATCAGTAGCCACCCCGACTCCCCCAACCACAGTTACACAACAAGAACTTGAGCTCCATTCAGGTTGCAAACCCCCTCGGCTACTGTGTGGCCCATGCAGGGGGAATCGGAAGACCAGTCCGGCCAGGACAGTTTGCGCGGCAGTGGGGCGATGCCGCTCGAAACGGGCGACCCACGGCAGATCGGGGCGTTCAGGCTGCTCGGCGTGCTCGGGTCCGGCGGGATGGGCCGGGTCTATCTCGGCGCCGTGCCCGGGAAGTTCGCGGCGGTGAAGCGGGTCCTGCCCGTGCTCGCCGAGGACGTCGACTTCCTCAGCCACTTCGGCCACGAGCTCGACAACCTGGCCCGGCTTCCCGGCGGGGCCAACACCAAGCTCCTCGCGAGCGACCGCACGGCGAAGCCGCCGTGGTTCGCGACCGAGTTCATCCCCGGCATCACCCTCAACGAGGCCATCCGGCTCAACGGCGGCCCGCTGTCCGGCGGCGCCCTGTGGCGGCTCCTGCGGGAGGCGGCGGCCGGGCTGCGCGTGGTGCACGGCGCGGACATGGTGCACCGCGACCTCAAGCCGTCCAACGTGATGCTGACCGGCGGCGGCCTCTCGCTCATCGACTTCGGCGTGGCCCGTGCGGCCGACCAGAGCCGGCTGACCAAGACCGGCATGGTCATCGGCACCCCCGCCTACATGGCTCCCGAGCAGGCCGTCGCCGACCGGCAGCTGACCGGTGCCGCCGATGTGTTCGCGCTCGGCAGCCTTCTGCTGTACGCCGCGAACGGGCGGCCCCCGTTCGGCGACGGTTCCGGGCCCGACCTCCTCTACCGCGTCGTCCACGGCGAGCCCGACTTCGGGCGGCTCACGGAGGACGACCCCGCCCTCGCGGAGCTCGTACGGAAGTGTCTCGCGAAGGATCCGGCGGACCGGCCCACCGCCGAAGAGCTGGTCGCCCTCGCCGAGGAGGGCGCGGCGGGCGCCGTCTGGCCGGCGGCCGTCGCCGAGCGGATCGCCGAGCGGGCGGCCTTCGCCGCCGGTGCTCCGACCGCCGAGCAGCTCGCGGAGCTGGAGCGGACCGATCCGACGCAGGACGTGGCCACGGCCTCGCTGACCCCGCAGGCCCGGCCGGAGCCCGCGACCGCCTCGCCCGATCCCCTGGCCGTCACCGGCAAGGCCGCCTCCGACACGCCTCGGTGGCGGCGGAACCGGTTCGTCATGTTCGCCGTGCCCGTCGTCGTCGCGACCGGCACCACGCTGACCGTCGCCCTCGGCCCGTACGAGATCGGCAAGCTGGGCGCGGCTCCGGAGGCGTCGCCGTCCTCGGTGGCCTCGCAGCCCGCTTCCGTACCGCCGTCGAACGGGACGGGGAATCCTTCCGCCAAGCCGTCCGCCAAGCCGTCGGGGAAGCCCTCCGGCAAGGCGCCGGCCGGGTCGGCGGCCCCGCCGCCCGCTTCCACGTCCGGCGGTGGGGGCGGTTCCGGCGACGGGGCTGCCGTCGGTGGCTCCAGCGGCGGCGGGTCCGTGACGGGGGGCGGGTCGAGCACCACCACGTCCTCCGGCGGCTCGGGATCCGGGTCGGGATCCGGGTCGAGCACCTCCTCGTCCTCCGGCGGTTCGGCGACCCAGCAGCCCGCACCACAGCCCCCGCCCGCCACCACCCAGCCCGCGCCCCGGCCGACCTCCGGCAGTTCCTCGCCGTCGGGGACGTACTCCATCGAGAGCGTCTCGAACGGTCAGTGCCTGGCCGAATCCAACCCGGGGTACGGGGTCTTCGCGAACACCGCCGACTGCGGCTCCGCGCCCGGCAGCGGCGGAACGATCTCGTACGCCTGGACGTACAAGCCCGGCGCCAACGGCACCTTCCGGCTGGTCAACAAGAAGACCGGCCACTGCCTCCAGCCGGGCGGGACCGTGGGCTACACGGCGGCCACGTGCAATGGATCCAGTGTCCAATCGTGGAAGATCGGATCCAAGACGTCCTCCGGCTCCACCTTCAAGAACATGAACACCGGCCAGTGCATGGTCGCAGGACCGCCGTTCATCATGACGCAGGACTGCAACGCGGGCAGCTCCAACCAGCTCTGGCGAAACGTCTCGCCCGTCTCCTAGGGCCCGAAGACGGGGACGGTCACGTCCCCGTCCCTCCGGAACCCGACCCGTACGTCCATCCCGATCCTGAGGTCCTCCTCGGCCACGCCCACGATCTCCGTCATCATGCGCGGGCCCTCGGCGAGGTCGACGACGGCGGCGACGTACGGGACGCGGTCACCGAAGGGCGGGAGGTCGTTCCGGTGGACGACCGACCAGGTGTAGAGGGTCGCGCGGCCGCTCGCCCGCTCCCAGCGGACGTCCTCGCTCCAGCAGTACGGGCAGAACTCGCGCGGGTAGTGGTGGGCACGGTCGCAGGCGGCGCAGTGGCGGAGGAGCAGGTGCCCTTCGGCGGCGGCGTCCCAGTAGGGGCGGGTGAAGGCGTCGATGTCCGGGCGGTCGGCCGAGGGCGTCGCGGTCATCAGAAGAGTCCGATCGCATGGTCGAGGGACCAGGTCTGCCAGGAGACGGCGAAGAGCGCGACGAGCGAGACGAGCGCCATCATCGCGTTCTGCCCCTGCTCGGCCCAGTCGTGGATCATCAGGACGAGGTAGAGGAGGTTGAGGAGGAGGCCGCCGACCAGGGCGACCGGGGTGAGGAAGCCGGTGATCAGGCCGAGGCCGAGGGCGAGTTCGGCGTAGACGACGACGTACGCCATGAGCTTGGGGCGCGGGGCGACGACGGTGTCGAAGCCGCTCTTCACGGCCGCCCACCTGTGCTTGCCGGCCACGTCCGCCGCCCAGGCGATGCCGGTGCCGCGCTCGAACCAGCCCTTCTTGTCCTTGTGGCGCCAGCTCTCCAGCCACCACAGGCCGAGGCCCATGCGGAGGACGGCGAGCCATTCGGCGCCGGTGAGCCAGACGGTCCGCAGGGTCTGCATGCGCGTCCTCTCGACGAAGGGATCTGACGGTACGTCAGTTCAGCGCAGACCGGGGCCCCGCCGCAAGGCCCCGGCGCACGTGACCGTTTCGCAACCGAAATCCCTCTTGACCGAGACCCACTGCGTGTACACGTCATTACGCTCGGTTTTCATGGTCACCACCCCCCCTGCACCTCCTCTCCACCCCGTGTACGTCATCGGCGGCGGCCCCGGCGGGCTCGCCGTCGCCGCCGCCCTGCGCGCGCGGGGCGTCCGGGCCGTCGTCCTGGAGAAGTCCGACGCCGTCGGCGCCTCCTGGCGCACGCACTACGACCGGCTGCGGCTGCACACCACCCGGCGGCTCTCCGCGCTCCCCGGCCTGAAGATGCCCCGCTCCTTCGGCCGCTGGGTCGCCCGCGCCGACGTCGTCCGCTACCTGGAGACGTACGCCGAGAAGCACGAGCTGGAGGTCGTCACCGGGGTCGAGGTCCACCGGATCGAGCGCTCCGGCGCGGACTGGGTCCTGCACGCCACCGGCGGGCGCCTGCTCACCGGGCGCGCGGTCGTGATGGCCACCGGCTACAACCACACCCCGCACCTGCCCGAGTGGCCCGGCCTGCACGAGTACGGCGAACGGCTGGTCCACGCGTGCGCGTACCGCAACCCCGGGCCGTACGCCGGGAAGGACGTCCTCGTCGTCGGCGTCGGCAACACCGGCGCCGAGATAGCCGCCGACCTCGCCGAGGGCGGCGCCGCCCGGGTGCGGCTCGCGGTGCGGACCGTCCCGCACATCGTGCGCCGTACGACCCTCGGCTGGCCCGCCCAGCGCTCCGGCATCCTGGTGCGGCGGCTGCCGGTGGCCCTGGTCGACGGGATGAGCGGCCTGCTCGCCCGGTTCGCCGCGCCGGACCTCTCGGCGCACGGACTGCCCCGGCCGGACAAGGGCCTCGCCACCCGGCAGCGGGAGGGCGCGATCCCGGTGCAGGACGTCGGCCTCGTCGACGCCGTACGCGCCGGGAAGGTCGAGGTCGTCGCCGCCGTGGAGGCCTTCGAGGACGGCGAGGTGGTCCTCGCGGACGGCAGCCGGATCGCCCCGGACGCGGTGATCGCGGCGACCGGCTACCGGCGCGCCCTGGAACCGCTCGTCGGGCACCTGGACGTACTCGACGGGCGCGGGCTGCCGGTGACGCACGGGGCGCGGAGCCCGCGCGAGGCGCCCGGGCTGTACTTCACGGGGTTCACGAACCCGATCAGCGGGATGTTCCGCGAGCTCGCGATGGACGCCGAACGGATCGCCCGCCGGATCGCGCGGAAACGCGGCGCGGCGGTCGGGAGCTGACGTCCGGAAACCGACATGACGGTGCCCCGGCCCCACGGGGAGGGGACGGGGCACCGGCTGATCCCGACGGGAACGGGATCAGATCGTGGGGCGGGTCAGAAGGCGTTGAGGCCGTTCCAGCTCCAGCCGATCTTGACCCGGCTCTTGAGGCCGCCCTTGCCGTCGCCGTCGTAGCGCCACAGGACTCCGGCGGTGTCGCGGGCGAGGACGTCGGGGATCCCGTCGCTGCCCAGGTCGCCCACGCCGGTAAGGGTCAGGTTCTTCCAGCCGTAGCCGATCTTGTAGCGGCCGCCGCGCTCGTAGCGGTAGAGGTCGCCGTTCGAGGCCTGGCCGAGGTAGTTCTGGTAGCCGCTGGCCGTGAGCGGGCCGACGCCCGTGAGGCGGTAGCTCCCGTAGCCGTACCCGGCCTTCTGCCGGGCCCGGAGGCCGCCGCGGCCGTCGCCCTCGTACCGCCAGAGGTTGCCGGAGGGGTCGATGGCGAGGACGTCCGGGAAGCCGTCGTCGGTCAGGTCGCCGACGCCGGCGAGCCTGAGGTCCTTCCAGCCGGTGCCGATCCGCACCTTGTTCGAGACGTCGCCGTACCCGGTCCCTCTGAGCAGCCAGAGGCCGCCGTCGGCGTCCTGGCCGACCGCGTCGGGCTGGCCGTCGGCGTCGAGGTCGCCGACGGCGGTCATGCGGTAGCCCTTCCAGCCCCAGCCGGTCCTGGCGCGGGGTTCGAGGACGCCCATTCCGGTGCCCCGGTAGATCCAGAGGTCGCCCTTGCCGTCCAGGGCGAAGACGTCGGAGCGGCCGTCGCCGGTGTAGTCGTGGCGGAAGGTGCCGTGGGGGCTCCAGCCGCGCGGCGGGACCCAGGAGACCTCAGAGGCGGTGGTGTCGGGGGCCGAGAGCACCCTGGGAGTGGTGCCGGGCGCGGTGGCGCCGCTGACGGTGGCCGCCTGATGCGTACCGCCGGAGAGGTACGCGACCTGGGAGCCGTCGGGGGACCACTCGGGGAACAGGACGCCCTGGCCCCGGGTGAGGGAGTACTCGGACCCGCCGTCGAGGACGCGGGCGCGCACGTCGTACGAGCCGTCGACGAAGGCCGCGAAGGCGATCCGCGAGCCGTCCGGCGAGAACGTCGGGTGCAGTCCCTGGGTGGCGGGCTTCGGGGCGTCGCCCGTGCGCGGGTCCCACGTGTAGACCGTGCTGCCGCGCAGGAAGGTGATGCGTCCGTCCCAGGCCACGTCGACCTGGGTGTCCCAGGTCTGCTCGGGGGTGGGGAAGACGTAGCCGAGGTCGGTGCCGTCGAGGTCGATCCGCATGATGCGCAGGCGGTCGTGGCCCGGCTTGGCGCGGAAGCTCAGGTAGAGCTGCTTGCCGTCGGGCGTCCAGTCGAGGCTGTCGAGCCAGCCGTCGGCCTCGTTGACGTCCATGCGGACAGGGCGGGCGTTCGTGCCGTCGGCGTCCGCGACCCAGATGTCGGCGTAGCCGTCGTTGCTGATGAAGGCCATGCGCAGACCGTCGGGCGAGTACGTGACGCCGGTGATCTCCGCCTGGGGAAGGCGCAGGCCGGTGGGCGTCAGGACGCGGCGGTCGCTGCCGTCGGTGTTGACGGTGACGATGCTGCTCTGGCGGACGCCGTCGACGTCCTTGTACTCGGTGAAGACCACCCGCGGCTTGGGCGTGCTCTCGGCGGCCTGGGCGGGCGCCGCCGTGGCCGCGGTGAGCGCGGCGGAGGAGGCGAGGACGGCCAGGGCTGCGCCGAGGGCGCGGCGGCGGCCGCGGGTGCGGGTGGGGCGGATCACGTGGTCCCCCGTGCGGTTGTCGTCGGATGTTTCAGTCGTGTCTTCCGGGATGTGGGACACCCGCCCCCCGGGAAGGGTTGTACGTCGTCGAAGAATCCGTTCTGCAGCACATCGCCGGCCGCCGGAGGACCCCTTCCGTCGCGAACCGCCGACCGCCTCGGAACCCCTTCTGCCACGGACCTCCGCACACCCATTCCTGACAGCCCGTCAGTTCTGTAATCTGACTAAGCGTCAGGTGTATACGGATGGGTGAAGGGCGGGCGACACACACATGCTTGGATCGACACACGGCACCTTCACCACCGATCTCCGCGCCCGCGTGGTCGCCTGCGGCGAGGCGCCGCCGGTCGTCGTGCACGGCGTCACCGTCGCCCCCGGCGACGTGGACGTCAGCGGGCGGCCGCTGCACGCGCCCGTGCCCGACCTCGACCGGTTCTTCCGGCCCGAGTCCGTCGCCGTGATCGGCGCCTCCGACGCCGAGGGCCGGCCCAACACCGGCATCACCCGGCAGCTGCTCGCCTGGACCGAGCGGGTCGGCGCCCGGCTCGTGCCCGTGCACCCGACCCGTACGAGCGTGTTCGGGATCGACTGCGTGCCGTCCGTCTCCGCGCTCGCCGAACCCGTCGACCTCGCCGTCCTCCTCGTCGCCGACCCGCTGCCCGTGATCGAGGAGCTCGCCGAGACGAAGGCGAGGTTCGCGGTCGCCTTCGCCTCCGGCTTCGCCGAGACCGGCGAGGCCGGCGCCGCCGCGCAGGAACGCCTCGCCGCCGCCGTACGCCGCTCCGGGCTCCGTCTCCTCGGCCCCAACACCAACCTCAACGCCTTCGAGCGCTTCCGCGACGACCTCGAAGGCCCCGCCGTCGCCCTCATCACCCAGTCCGGGCACCAGGGGCGGCCCGTCTTCACCCTCCAGGAGCTCGGCGTCCGCCTCTCCCACTGGGCGCCCACCGGCAACGAGGCCGACCTGGAGACCGCCGACTTCCTCTCGTACTTCGCCGGACGCCCCGAGGTCGGGGCCATCGCCTGCTACGTGGAGGGGCTGAAGGACGGCCGTTCCTTCCTCCTCGCCGCCGACCGGGCCGCGCGCCAGGGCGTGCCCGTGGTCGCCGTGAAGGTGGGGCGGACCGAGACCGGGGCCCGTACCGCCGCCTCCCACACCGGGAAGCTGACCGGCGCCGACCGGGTCGTCGACGCGGCGATGCGGCAGTACGGGGTGATCCGGGTCGACGGGCTCGACCAGCTCCAGGACACCTCCGCCCTCCTCGCCCGCGCGCGCCGGCCGCTCGCGGACGGGGTCGTCGTCTACTCGATCTCCGGCGGTACGGGCGCCCACTTCGCCGACCTGGCGACGGCGGCGGGGCTCGGACTCCCCACGCTCCAGCAGGCCAAGCAGGACGAATTGCACCAGTGGATCCCGGAGTACCTGAACGTCGCCAACCCCGTCGACAACGGCGGCCACCCGGTCGGCGACTGGCGCGGCCGGAAGATCATCGACGCGATCCTCGCCGACCCGTCCGTCGGCGTCCTCATCTGCCCCATCACCGGCCCCTTCCCGCCGATGAGCGACAAGCTCGCCCAGGACCTCGTCGACGCCGCCGAGGCCACCGACAAGCTGGTGTGCGTGGTCTGGGGCTCTCCCGTCGGCACGGAGGCGGCCTACCGCGAGACCCTCCTCGGCTCCTCGCGCGTCGCCACGTTCCGTACGTTCTCCAACTGCATCGGGGCCGTGAAGGCCTACCTCGACCACCACCGCTTCACCGCCGCCTACCGCTCCCCCTTCGACGAGGCCCCCCGCACCCCCTCCCCGTCCCTCCGCAAGGCCCAGGCCCTCATGCGGCCCGGCCGGCGGCTCAGCGAGCACGCGGCGAAGCAGCTGCTGCGGGCGTACGGGATACGGGTGCCGCGCGAGCAGCTCGTCACGAGCGCGGCGGCCGCCGTCCGGGCCGCCGGGCTCGTCGGCTACCCGGTCGTGATGAAGGCCTCGGGCGCGCAGCTCGCCCACAAGACGGAACTGGGCCTGGTGAAGGTCGGGCTGACCTCGGCGAGCCAGGTGCGGGACGCGTACCGCGAGCTGACGGACATCGCGCGGTACGAGTCGGTGGACCTCGACGGCATCCTCGTCTGCCAGATGGTCGGGCGCGGCGTCGAGATGGTGGTGGGCGTGACCCGCGACGAGCTCTTCGGCCCGACGGTCACGGTGGGGCTCGGCGGGGTCCTGGTGGAGGTCCTGAACGACACGGCCGTACGCGTCCCGCCGTTCGGGGAGGGCGAGGCCCGGTCGATGCTCGACGAACTGCGGGGCCGGGCCCTGCTCGACGGTGTACGGGGAGCCCCGCCGGCCGACATCGACGCGCTCGTCGAGGTCGTGCTCCGCGTCCAGCGGATGGCCCTCGAACTCGACGGCGACCTCGCCGAACTGGACATCAACCCGCTGATGGTGCTGCCGCGCGGGCAGGGGGCGGTGGCCCTGGACGCGCTGGCGGTCTGCCGATAGGAGCCCCTGTGTCGGATCTGCTGCACACCGTCCTCCACACGGTCGAGAACGGCGTCTCCTGGATCACCCTCAACCGCCCCGAGGCGATGAACGCGGTCACCTGGGACCAGCGGGAGCGGATCATCGCCCTCCTCGCCGAGGCCTCCGCCGACCCGGAGGTCCGCTGCGTGGTCGTGACGGCCACCGGGCGCGGCTTCTGCGCGGGCGCGGACCTGCGGGGCGCGCCGTCGTCCGCCGATCGTGTCGCGGGGGACGTGGCGCGGATGATCCGGCAGGGCGCCCAGCGGTTCATCGCCGCGGTCATGGACTGCGAGAAGCCGGTGATCGCGGCGGTGAACGGCACGGCGGCGGGGATCGGGGCGCACCTCGCGTTCGCCTGCGACCTGGTGCTGGCGGCGGACTCGGCGCGCTTCGTCGAGGTGTTCGTCCGGCGGGGACTGGTGCCGGACGGGGGCGGTGCGTACCTGCTGCCGCGGCTGGTCGGGCCGCAGCGGGCGAAGGAGTTGATGTTCTTCGGCGACGCGGTGCCGGCGGTGGAGGCGCTGGGCATGGGCCTGGTGAACCGGGTGGTGCCGTCCGAGTCGCTGGAGAAGACGGCCCGCGACTGGGCCGAACGCCTCGCCCAGGGCCCCACCCGCGCCCTCACCCTGACGAAACAGCTGGTCAACGCGTCCCTGGATGTGGACCGCACGGTGGCCTTCGCGGCGGAGGCGACGGCGCAGGAGATCAACATGACGACGCGGGACGCGCAGGAGGGCGTGGCGAGCTTCGTGGAGCGGAGGGAGGCGCGGTACGAGGGGCGATAGCGGGGGCTGTCGTATCGGTGGCCGCCGTGCCCGAAGTCTTCCCATCTGACGCATCGTCAGTTTCAATGGACGGTGTGATGGGACACGCGGGGATGGCGGCCACCGTCGTCCGACACCTGAGAGCGGCCGGTTCGCCGACGGCCGTCGAACCACTGCCCCGGCCCGACCTGCGCGCGGTACGGGAGGACGAGCGCCCGCCCGTCGACCCGGCCGAGTTCCGCCGGGTCCTCGGCCACTTCGCGAGCGGCGTCACCATCGTGACGGCCCTCGACGCGGACGGACCGGCCGGCTTCGCCTGCCAGTCCTTCGCCTCGCTCTCCCTCGACCCGCCCCTCGTGGCCTTCATGGTCGCCCGGACGTCGACCACCTGGCCCCGGATCGCGGCGGCCGGGACCTTCTGCGTGAACGTCCTCGGCGCGGGGCAGGGCGAGCTGTGCAGGTCGTTCGCGGTGAGCGGAGCCGACAAGTTCGCGGGGGTGGAGTGGGAGGCGGCCCCGGCCACCGGCTCCCCGCGCCTCGCCGGTGCGCCCGCCTGGATCGACTGCACGATCACGACGGTCCACACGGGGGGCGACCACCTGATCGTGGTGGGGAGGGTGGAGGCCCTGGGCGCGGAGGACGGGGGCGAACCGCTGCTGTTCCACCGGGGCCGCTTCGGCCGCTTCAGCACATAGCCCGCTACGTTTCGATGAGGCCCGGGTACAGGATCAGCTAGATGAGCCCCAGGTGCAGGATCACCCCGCCCGCCAGGAAGGCGGTCACCACGGCGACCGTGCCCCACAGGAGCAGCCCGACGAAGTAGCCCCGCCTCGCCGGGCGGGTGAGGAGCGCCGCCACCGCCAGTACGGCGCCGCCCACGAGCCACCCCCAGGCGCCGGCGACCGGCGCGAGGAGGGCCCCGGCGAGGGCCGCCAGGGACAGCTGCCACCAGACGGGGCGGCCGCCGAGCCTGCGCCCCAGGTCCTCGCCGAGCAGGACCACGGGCAGCACGAGCACCGCGGAGACCGCGAACGCGACGAGCACCGAGGCCACCGCCAGGAACGGCCAGAGAACCAGGAACAACCCTCCGCCGCCGGTGTCCTCCCCGGGCTCCGGAGGCATGCTCAGGCCGACCGTCATCACCGCCGCCAGCGCCACCCCGGACTCCAGGCACAGTGCCAGCGTCGAGACCCTCAGCATCCGGGCGGTCGTACGCCCCCTGTCAGGACCGCTCACCGGCGATCACCCCCCGGGGGTCATCATGCTCCCGCCGGCGACACCGCCTCCCGCCGGGGGCGGCTGATCACCAGGGCCATCAGCGCCGCCGCCGCGCACAGTGCGCCCGAGGCGTACCAGACGACGTCGTACGTGCCGAAGACGTCGCGGGCCACGCCGCCCGCGAAGGCGATGACCGCCGCGCCGACCTGGTGGGAGGCGAGGACCCAGCCGAAGACGATCGCCGAGTCCTCGCCGTAGTGCTCCCGGCAGAGGGCGATCGTCGGCGGGACCGTCGCCACCCAGTCCAGACCGTAGAAGACGATGAAGAACAGCATCGGGGGGTGCACGGACGGGGCCAGGAGCATCGGGAGGAAGAGCAGCGAGACGCCCCTCAGGGCGTAGTAGACCGCCAGGAGGCGCCGCGCCTCGAAGCGGTCCGTGAACCAGCCCGACGCGATCGTGCCCACGACGTCGAAGACGCCGACCACCGCCAGGAGACCGGCCGCCGCCGTGACCGGCATGCCGTGGTCGTGGGCCGCCGGTACGAAGTGCGTCTTGACCAGGCCGTTCGTCGACGCCCCGCAGATCGCGAACGAGCCGGCGAGCAGCCAGAACGGGCCCGTGCGGGCAGCCCGGACGAGGACGGTGACGGCACGGCGGGCCGCGCCCGTCACGGGGGCGGGCTTCTCGGCGTACTCCCCGCCGTACGGGGCCAGCCGGACGTCCGCCGGGTGGTCGCGCAGCAGCAGCCACACGAAGGGGACGACGGCCAGGGCCGCCAGGGACACCGTCACCGCCGCCGGGCGCCAGCCGTGCCGCTCCACCAGCCAGCTCAGCAACGGCAGGAAGATCAGCTGGCCCGAGGCGCCCGCCGCCGTGAGGATGCCCGTCACCAGGCCCCGCCGCGCCACGAACCAGCGGTTCGTGACCGTCGCCGCGAAGGCGAGGGCCATGGAGCCGCTGCCCAGGCCGACCAGGAGGCCCCAGTAGAGGATCAGCTGCCAGGCCGCCGTCATCCAGACGGTGAGGAGGGAGCCCAGCGCGATCACGCTCAGCGCCACCGCCACCACCTTGCGGATGCCGAAGCGGTCCATCAGGGCCGCCGCGAACGGCGCCGTCAGGCCGTACAGCGCGAGGTTCACCGAGACGGCGAAGCCGATCGTCCCCCGCGACCAGTGGAACTCCTCGTGCAGCGGCTCGATCAGCAGGCCCGGCAGGGAGGCGAAGGCCGCGGCGCCGATGATCGTGACGAAGGTGACCGCCGCGACGAACCAGGCGCGGTGGATGCGGCGGGGGCGGGGTGACTTCTCGGGCGTGCGGACGTGAGTCTCGGTTGCCTGGGGCTCGGTTGTCTGGGGCATGCCAGTGAGCATTCCGGGGACGGCCCCTCCCCCACCATTGGCCCGAACGACAGGTTTCCAACGGATCGGGCCACGTACTCCTACAAACGAGGCAGCGTTCTGATCGGGCGCACCACGAGCAGCGCCGTCACCACCAGCACCGCGATCCCCGCCCCCGTGAGCAGCACCTCCTCCGTGCCGACCGCCGCCGCCACCGGGCCCGACAGGGTGCGGCCGACGCCCATCATCAGGAGCGAGCCGGCCACGTCGTACGCGTGCATCCGGTTCAGGGCCTCCTGCGGCACGTGCGTCTGGACCGAGGTGGACCACATGACCAGCCAGAAGGCGAACGCCACCCCCTGGACGAACTGCCCGGCGGCGAGGACCCCGACCGGCGCGCCCGTGCCGAGCAGGGTCAGGTTCACCGGGAAGCCGAGGAGCGCCACCGCGCCCGCCGCCAGCGGGCGCGCCGGGCGCAGCCGGATCGCGAGGAGGCCGCCGACCGCGCTGCCGGAGCCGTTGACGGCCATCAGCACGCCGTACGCGGCCGAGCCGTGCTCCTCGGTGACGAGGCTCGCCGTGAGCGGGACCATCGGTCCGGCGACGGTCAGCCCGTACACCGTCCAGATCGAGATGACGCCCCACAGCCAGCTCCGTGCACGGAACTCCCGCCAGCCGACCGCCAGTTCGGCGCCCAGCGAGGCGCGCCTCGCCGTGTCGGAGGGGATCGGGGCGAGGCGCATCAAGAGGAAGCAGAGGGCGCTCACCGCGAACGTGACGGCGTTGACGGCGAAGGCCGCGCCCGCGTTCCAGACGGCGACGAGCAGGCCCGCCGCCGCCGGTCCCGCCATGGTCATGAGGGCCTCGACGACCCGCAGGACGGCGTTGGCGCGCTGCACGTCGGGGGCGATGCGGGGGATCGTGGAGGCGACGCCCGGCTGGAAGAGGGCGGCGCCGACGCCGCTGAGCGCGGAGAGGGCGTAGACCGCCCAGAGCGGCGGGCCGCCGAGGGCGAAGGCGACGGCGAGGACGGCCGCGCCCGGCAGGCGCAGGAGGTCGGCGAGGATCATCATGCGGCGGGCGGTGAAGCGATCGGCGAGGACGCCGCCGAAGAGCACGAAGAGCGCGAAGGAGGCCGTCCAGCCGCCCAGCGCGTAGCCGACGGTGGAGCCGGGGTGGCCGGCGCCGAGGAGTCCGGCGGCGAAGGCGATCGGGACCATGCCCTCGCCGAAGACGGCGACGCCCCGGGCGACGAAGAAGAGCCGGAAGTTACGGTTCCACAGTGGAGGAGGGGTGACCGGGACGGGAATCCGCTCCGTGGCCTCAGACTTGTACGTGTTGTCCGTCACGGACACGTAGACCTACCAGCGGGTGGTCTGGACCACCACTGATTTATGAAGGGGGCGCTGCCCGTGCCGTCGCCGCACCGCGTCGCCGTCCTCGCCCTGCCCGGGCTCCTCCCCTTCGAGCTGGGCATCCCGCACCGCATCTTCGGCCGCGCGAAGGACGCCACGGGCCGGGCGCTGTACGAGATCGTGACCTGCGCCCCCGTGGCCGGGCCCGTGCCGACGGACGCCGACTTCTCGATCCACGTCGAGCACGGCCCGGAGGCCCTCGCGACCGCCGACACGGTCGTCGTGCCCGCCTCGTACGAGCTCGGGCCGGTCCACGACGAGGGCAGGCTCCCCGAGGAGCTGGCCGCCGCGCTCGCGCACATCCGTCCCGGCACGCGCCTCGTCTCCATCTGCACCGGCGGGTACGTGCTCGCCGCCGCCGGCTTCCTCGACGGGCGCCCGGCCACCACCCACTGGGCGTCCGCCGAGCACTTCCAGCGCCTCTTCCCGAGCGTGCGGGTCGACGCGGACGTCCTCTTCATCGACGACGGCGACGTCCTCACCTCCGCCGGTGTCGCCGCCGGGATCGACCTGTGCCTGCACATCGTGCGCCGCGACCACGGCACGGCCGTCGCCAACGACGTCGCCCGCAGGACCGTCGTACCGCCGCACCGGGACGGCGGCCAGGCCCAGTACATCGAGCGGCCCCTGCCGGAGACCGGCACCCACACCACGACCACCGCGCGGGCCTGGGCGCTGGCCCACCTCCACGAGCCGATCCAGCTGCGGGACCTGGCGGAGAAGGAGGCGATGAGCGTCCGGACGTTCACCCGCCGCTTCCGCGACGAGGTCGGCATCAGCCCCGGCCAGTGGCTCACCCAGCAGCGCGTCGAACGCGCCCGGTACCTCCTGGAGTCCACGGGCCTGCCCGTCGACCGCGTCGCCCAGGATGCCGGCTTCGGCACGGCCCAGTCGCTGCGGGTGCACCTGATGACGGCGATCGGGGTGACCCCCACGTCCTACCGGCGGACGTTCCGGACGGGGGCGGCGAGCTCGGCCTGAACGTCCGCGTCAGCCGCCGCACCCCACTCGGGCGGTCGGAAGGTGCCGGTCAGAACGTGAGCACCCCCCGCGCCACCTTCCCCCCTTCCGCGTCCTCGGCGGCCCGGGCGAAGGCCTCCACGGGGTAGGTCCGCGTCACCAGTTCGTCGAGGAGCAGGGCTCCCGAGCGGTACAGCTCCGCGTACAGGGCGATGTCCTTCTGGGGGCGTGAGGAGCCGTACCGGCAGCCCAGGATCGACTTGTCCAGGAACATCGCGGCCGGCAGGAAGCTCGCCTCCGCCTTCGGTGCGGTCATGCCGAGCAGGACCGCCTGCCCGTGCCGGTCGAGGAGGTCGATCGCGGTGCGTACGAGCCCGGTGTGGCCGACGCATTCGAAGACGTGGTCGGCGCCGGTGGGCAGGACGTCCCGTACGCCGTCCGTGGAGGCGAGGAAGTGCGTCGCCCCGAACCGCCGGGCCACCGCCTCCTTCTCCGGGTTCGTGTCGACGGCGACGATCGTCAGGGCGCCCGCGATCCGGGCGCCCTGGAGGACGTTGAGGCCGATGCCGCCGGTGCCGATGACGACGACGGTGTCGCCGCGGTCGACCTTCGCCCGGTTCAGTACGGCTCCGACGCCGGTGAGGACGCCGCAGCCCATGAGGGCGGCGGAGGTCAGCGGGATGTCCCGCGGGATCTTCACGGCCTGGACGGCCTTGACGACGGTCCGCTCCGCGAAGGACGAGTTCGACGCGAACTGGAAGAGCGGTTGCCCGGTCGACGCCCGCGAGAACGGCTTCCCCGGCATCCCGATCGCCTTCCGGCACATCGTCGGCCGGCCCCGGTCGCAGTCGGCGCAGGCCCCGCAGTTCGCGAGGGTGGACAGGGCGACGTGGTCGCCGGGGGCGACGTGGACGACGCCGGGGCCGACGGCCTCGACGACACCGGCGCCCTCGTGTCCGAGGACGACGGGCGACGGGAACGGGATGGTCCCGTCGATGACGGACAGATCGCTGTGGCAGAGCCCTGCGGCGGCGATCGCGACGAGCACCTCGCCGGGGCCGGGGTCCCGCACCTCCAGGTCGTCGACGACCTGGACCTGCTTCCCGTCGAAGACGACGCCTCTCATGATCCGTTCTCCTCACGGGAGTTGGGGCGGGCGCCGGCGGCCGCCGCCCGGGCCATCTCCTCCAGCTGCTGAAGCATCGGCATCGGATCGGTCCCCACCGTCCCCGGCAGGAAGTCCGCGATCCGTTCGGGGGTCCAGGCGCCGCCCTCCGCGTAGCCCGCGCGCAGTTCCCGGGGCTGGGCCCAGACCGCGATCTTGGGTCCCGCGATGGTGTACACCTGGCCGGTGATCCGTTCCGCCTCGGCGCGGTCGGAGAGCAGGTAGACGACGAGCGCGGCCACGTCCTCCGGTTCGCCGATCTCCTTGAGCTCCATGGGCACGTTCGCGGACATGCGGGTGCGGGCCACGGGCGCGACCGCGTTCGCGGTGACCCCGTACTTGTGGAGGCCGAGGGCGGCGCTGCGGACGAGCGAGATGATCCCGCCCTTCGCCGCGGAGTAGTTGGCCTGGGCCACGGACCCCTGGTGGTTGCCGCTGGTGAAGCCGATGAGGCTGCCGGACCCCTGCTTGCGCATGACCGCCGAGGCCGCCCGGAAGACGGTGAAGGTGCCCTTGAGGTGCGTGGCGACGACCGGGTCCCACTCCTCCTCGGACATGTTGAAGAGCATCCGCTCGCGCAGGATGCCGGCGACGCACACGACCCCGTCGATGCGTCCGTACGCGCTGAGGGCGGTCTCGACGACCCTCGCCCCGCCCGCCATGGTGGAGATGTCGTCCGCGACGGCGACCGCGGTGCCGCCCGCCGCCTCGATCTCCTTCACGACCGAGGCCGCGACCTCGGAGGTCGGCTCGCCGCCCTCGATCGACACCCCGTAGTCGTTGACGACGACCTTCGCGCCCTCCGCCGCGCAGGCGAGGGCGACGGCGCGGCCGATGCCGCGCCCCGCTCCCGTCACGGCGACGACCTTGCCAGCCAAGAAGTTCCCCATGCCCGGCCCCTTCCCGCACTTTCTGACGGTCCGTTAGATTCGTTCGTCGTCAGGATTCTACGGTCCGTCAGATACCGGAAAACAAGACCCCGGAGGCCCCGATGTCTCTCCCCGCCGCCTTCCACGAGATCGCCAAGCGCGTCAACAACTGGGGCCGCTGGGGCCAGGACGACGAGATCGGCACGCTCAACCTCGTCACCGACGAGGTCGTACGGGAGGCCGTCGCCACCGTCCGCACCGGCCGCCGCGTCCCGCTCGCCGTCGACCTCAAGCAGGACGGCGTGCAGACCGGCATGATCCCGGGCCGGGTGAACCCGCTCCACGTCATGGTCCAGATCAACCAGGAGCTCTTCGGCCCCGGCACGGTCGCCACCAGCGACGACGCCGTGACCCTCGGCCTCCAGGCCGGCACCCACTGGGACGCCCTGACACACGTCTCCCACTCGGGCCGCATCTACAACGGCCGCCCCGCCGCCTCGATCACCCCGCACGGCCGCTCCGAGTTCAGCGGCATCCACACGGCCCGCCACCTCGTCTCCCGCGGGGTCCTCCTGGACGTCGCCGCCGCGAAGGGGGTGGACCGGCTGCCGGGCGACCACGCCGTGACCCCCGAAGACCTGGACGAGGCGGCCGAGTTCGGCGGGGTGACGGTACGCGGCGGGGACGTGGTCCTCGTACGGACGGGGCAGATCCGGCTGTACCTGGCCGGGGACAGGCACGGGTACGCCTTCCCGTCACCGGGCCTCTCGGTCCGTACGCCGGAGTGGTTCCACGCGCGCGATGTCGCGGCCGTCGCCAACGACACGCTCACCTTCGAGATCTTCCCGCCCGAGATCGAGGACCTCTGGCTGCCCGTACACGCCCTCGACCTGGTCGAGATGGGCATGCTCCAGGGGCAGAACTGGAATCTGGAGGCGCTGTCCACAGCCTGTGCGGAGGAAGGGCGCTACGCCTTCCTGCTCTCCGCGATGCCGGAACCCTTCGTCGGCGGCACGGGCACACCGGTGGCCCCGGTGGCCATCCTCTGACACCCCGGCACCCCTGCGGGCGGCGGCGCGCTCGCACGCGCCCCGAGCACGGCGCGGGCCCGCCGCCGCCCGACCACGACCCGCACACGCCGAGGACACACGGCCCTCGGCTCCCCTCGCTCGCCACGAATCGCTCACCCCAGGGTGGGCAAAACGGAACGAATCGTCAACAGCGCACCCGTCCGGGCGACAGGGACGCCCCGGCCGCCGCCACGGACGACACCCGGTCCACCTCGCACCAGATGCTCTTGCCGGCGCCCTCCGGCTGCCAGCCCCACCGGTCCGCGAGCCCGTCCACCAGCTCCAGGCCCCGCCCGTTGGTGTCGTCGCCCTGCGCGTGCCGGGGCTTCGGCGGGCGGTCGCTCGTATCGGCCACCTCGACCCGCACCCCGCCCTCCGCGGCGAACAGCATCCGCAGGACGGCCGGGCAGCCCGTGTGCACCACGGCGTTGGTCACGAGCTCGGAGATGAGCAGCACCAGCGTCTCGGCGAGCGGCTCGTCATCCCCTATGCCCGACCCGGCGATCCGCGACCGTGCCCACCTCCGGGCTCGTCCCACCTCGGCCGGGTCCGGCCCCACCACCAACTGAACCTGAAGCACCTGCACCGCTCACACCATCCGAACCGGCAGACAACACACCTTCACGGAACGTGATTCCCTTGTGGGACAGCATGGTTGACGTACAGTCACCGCAACAAGCGCTTCGGGCATATTCCAGCGCGAAGGAGTACGCGTGGTCCATACTGTGCGACGCACGCTGCGGGTAGTCGAACGCCGGGCGCGAGCGGCGGGCATTCCCGGCCGCGGAGCCGCCGCAGGGGCGACACCGGGACGATCCGGGCCAACGTGCACTCGCATCCCACGGAGCGTACCGGAGCCGGAGGCCGACTCCGGGCCGTGACGGCCGCGCCGAAGGACACAACCCGATATCGACATTCCGTGACGCGGCGGACGCCCAGCGCTACAGCCCCGCCGCCACCGCCTCCTCCGCCCGCGCGGCGGGCATCCGCAGCTCGGCCCGCACCCAGGCCCGCTTCAGATGCAGGTGCACGTCCGCCTCCCAGGTGAAGCCCATCCCGCCGTGCACCTGAAGACAGTCCCGCGCGTTCCGTACGGCGGCGTCGTCGGCGAGCAGCTTGGCCCCGGCGATCTCGACGGCATCCCCGGTGACGGAAGCGGCCCACACGGCAGCCCGAGCGAGCTCGGTCCGCACGAGCATCCCGGCACAGAGATGCTTGACGGCCTGAAACCCCCCGATGACCTGCCCGAACTGCGTCCGCGCGCGAGCGTAGGAGACGGCCATGTCGATGAGGGCCTGCGCGCTGCCCACTTGCTCGGCGGCGGTGAGGAGAGCGGCTTCCGCCGCCCCCGTCACGGGCGTGCCGGGCACGCGATGCAAGGGCGTCAGCGGGTCGACGGACCGCACCGGCACGGCACCCGCGACTTCACCCAGCACCACGTCGGCCTCGTCCAGCCAAGGGACGAGCCCCTCGTCCACGGAGGTCACCACGACGGCCCCCTCCGCCGCCCCCGGCACGGAACCCGCAGCCAGGTGCGTCGCGACCAACGGCCCCGGCAGCAGCACCCTCCCCGCCTCCTCGAAGAGCAGCACCGCCTCCGGGAGCCCCAGACCCACTCCCCCGTCCGCCTCGGGCAGCCGGAGCGAGAAGAACCCGGCGTCGCCGAGCTCCCGCCAGAGCTCCCGGTCGAGCCGCCCCGCGGAGACCGCCGCCCGCAGCGCGCCCCGGTCGAAGCGCCCCGCGAGCAGCTCCCGTACCCCCCGCCGCAGCGCCCGCTGATCCTCCGTAAGCCGGAAGTCCATGAAAGAAGCTCACCGCCCCTTCGGCAGGCCGAGGATGCGCTCGGCGACGATGTTGCGCTGGATCTGGGACGTGCCGGCCGCGATCGTGTACGAGAGCGAGGACAGCCGGTCGAGGTTCCACTCGCGGCCGAGGTCGAGCGCGTCGGGCCCCAGGACGGCGGCGGCCGCGTCGTACAGCTCCTGGCGGGCGTGCGAGTAGTGCAGCTTGAAGACGGAGCCGCCCGCCCCCGGCACTCCCCCCGTCGCCTGGGCCTCGCTGACGTTGGCCTGGGTGAGACGCCACAGCGCCTGGAACTCGGCGGAGAGCCTGCCGAGGCGTCGACGGAGCACGGGGTCGTCCCAGGTGCCGTTCTTCCGGGCCGTGCGGGCGAGTTCGCCGAGGAGGCGGCGGCAGGCGACGACCTCGCCGACGAAGGCGGTGCCGCGTTCGAAGGAGAGCGTGACCATGGTGACCCGCCAGCCGTCGTTCTCCTCTCCCACCCGGTGGGACACGGGCACCCGCACCTCGTCGAGGAAGACCTCGGCGAACTCGGTGGACCCGGCGAGGGTGCGCAGCGGCCGCACGGTGATGCCGGGGGCGTCCATGGGCATGGCGAGCCAGGTGATGCCCTGGTGCTTGGGGGCGTCCGGGTCCGTCCGCACCAACAGCTCACACCAGTCGGCGACCTCGGCGTGCGAGGTCCAGATCTTCTGCCCGGTGACGACGTACGCGTCCCCGTCCCGTACCGCACGCGTACGGAGTGAGGCGAGGTCCGACCCGGCGTCGGGTTCGCTGAAGCCCTGGCACCAGACCTCGTCGCCGCGCAGGACCGGCGGCAGCCAGCGTGCGCGCTGGGCGTCGGTGCCCTCGGCGGCGATGGTGGGCCCGGCGTGGAGGAGGCCGACGAAGTTGGCGCCGACGTAGGGCGCTCCGGCGCGTTCGGTCTCCTCCAGGAAGATGAGGCGCTGGGTCGGGGAGGCGTCCCAGTGGGTGTCGGCGTATCCGGCGTCGTAGAGGCGGCGCTGCCAGCCGCAGTCGTAGGCGCGGCGCGCCGGCCAGTCGAGCGGGTCGGGCCGCTCGGGAAGGCCCGGCAGGGTGGCGGCGAGCCATTCCCGCAGGCGGTCGCGGTAGGCCTCTTCCTCCTCGGTGCAGGAGAGGTCCATCAGACGATGCCCCGGTCGAAGTCGAGGTCCAGCATCCGGATGGCGTTGCCCCGCATCAGCTTGTAGACCGTCTCGTCGTCGAGGCCCCGGACGTGGTCGAGGGCGACCTCCTTGGTGTGCGGGAAGGTCGAGTCGACGTGCGGGTAGTCGGTCTCGAAGGTGGCGTTGTCGCGCCCGACGACGTCCAGGGACGCGATGCCGTGCTTGTCGCGGAAGAAGCAGCAGAAGATCTGCCGGTAGTAGTACGTGGACGGGGGTTCGGGGATCAGGTCGCGCACCCCGCCCCACGCCCGGTGCTCCTCCCAGACGTCGTCGGCGCGTTCGAGGGCGTACGGGATCCAGCCCATCTGCCCCTCGCTGTACGCCAGCTTCAGCCGGGGGAACTTCACGAGGACCCCGGAGAAGAGGAAGTCCATCATCGAGGCCATCGCGTTGTTGAAGCTCAGCGAGGCCTGGACGGCGGGCGGGGCGTCGGGGGAGGCGGCCGGCATCTGGCTGCTGGAGCCGATGTGCATGTTCACCACCGTCCCGGTCTCCTGGCAGACGGCGAAGAACGGGTCCCAGTGACCGGAGTGGATCGAGGGAAGGCCGAGGTGGGTGGGGATCTCCGAGAAGGTGACGGCCTTGACGCCCCGGGCCGCGTTGCGCCGGATCTCGGCGACGGCGAGGTCGATGTCCCACAGCGGGATGATGCACAGTGGGATCAGCCGCCCCCCGCTGTCCCCGCACCACTCCTCGACCATCCAGTCGTTGTAGGCGCGGACGCAGGCGAGGGCGACCTCCTTGTCGTGGGCCTCGGCGAAGGTCTGCCCGCAGAAGCGGGGGAAGGTGGGGAAGCAGAGGGAGGCCTCGACGTGGTTGAGGTCCATGTCCTTGAGCCGGGCGACGGGATCCCAGCAGCCGCGCCGCATCTCCTCCCGGGTGATCCCCTCCAGGGTCATGTCGTCGCGGTCGAAGCCGACGGCGGCGATGTTGCGCTTGTACGGGAACTTGAGGTCCTCGTAGATCCACCAGTCGGTGGGCGGGCCGTCGGGGTCCATCGTGATCTGGTACTTGCCGCCGACATAGGCGAGCTCGCCGATGCCGGCCGTGAGGGGGCGGGGCCCGCGGTCGCGGTGCTTCTTCGGGAGCCAGGTCTCGAAGAGGTGGGCGGGCTCGATCACGTGGTCGTCGACGCTGATGATGCGGGGCAGTTCCGTCATGGAGCCTCTCCCGGATTCGGCGGACCGCTTCCGGCCCGTTTCTGATGACCCGTCAGATCTGACGCCATCAGGCTAGCCGCGCACCCCTGGACCGACAAGCGCCGGACCTCTACGCTCACCGCAACATCTGACGGGACGTCAGCCAAGGGGAGTACGGGATGAGGAGTACGGGATGAATGAGACCGCACACACTCTCGGTGAGTCCCGCACGCTCTGGGAGCTCGTCGAGCGCCGCGCCGACCTCACCCCCGACCGGCCCGTCCTCCTCCAGGACGACCGCGTCCTCACCTTCGGCGCCCTGCGCGAGCGCGCCGAGCGCTGCGCCGCCGGTCTGTACGGGATGGGCGTGCGGCCCGGCACCGTCGTCGCGTGGCAGCTGCCCACCCGTATCGAGACCGCCGTGCTCTCCTTCGCGCTCGCCCGCATCGGCGCCGTGCAGTCCCCGGTGATCCCCTTCTACCGCGATAGGGAAGTCGGCTTCGCGCTGCGCGAGTCGAAGGCCGAGTTCTTCGCGGTCCCCGGAATCTGGCGTGGATTCGACCATGCGGAGATGGCGAGGAGGCTCGGCGCGCGCGGGATCTTCGAGGCGTACGAGGACCTTCCGGACGGCGACCCGGCCGTCCTGCCCCCGCCGCCCGCCTCCGGCACCGACGTCCGCTGGATCTACTGGACCTCGGGCACCACCTCCGACCCCAAGGGCGTCCTGCACACCGACCGCTCGCTCCTCGCCGGCGGCGCCTGCCTCGCCCACGCCCTGCACCTGACGGCCGAGGACGTCGGCTCGATGGCCTTCCCGTACGCGCACATCGCCGGGCCCGACTACACGGTGATGCTCCTGCTGTACGGGTTCCCGGCCGTGATGTTCGAGCAGTTCGCGCTGCCGGAGGCCCTCGACGCGTACAACCGGCACGGCGTGACCGTCGCCGGCGGCTCCACCGCCTTCTACTCGATGTTCCTCGCGGAGCAGCGCAAACAGCCCGGGAAGCCCGTCATCCCCACCCTCCGCCTGCTCGCCGGCGGCGGGGCGCCGAAGCCGCCGGAGGTCTATCACGCGGTACGGAAGGAGCTGGGCTGCCGGCTCACCCACGGGTACGGCATGACCGAGGTCCCCATGATCACGATGGGCGCCCCCGACGACACCGAGGAGAACCTCGCCACGACCGAGGGCCGTCCGCCCGCCGGCATGGAGATACGGATCACCGGCGACGGCGAGGTCCGGCTCCGCGGCGAGGCCGTCTGCCGGGGCTATCTCGACCCGGCGCAGACGGCCGCCGCCTTCGACGAGGACGGCTTCCTCATCACCGGCGACGTCGGGCACCTCACGCCGAGCGGGCACCTCGTCCTCACGGGCCGCATCAAGGACATCATCATCCGGAAGGGAGAGAACATCTCGGCCAAGGAGATCGAGGACCTCCTCCACCGGCACCCCGACGTGGGCGACGCCGCCGTCATCGGCCTCCCGGACGCCGAGCGCGGCGAACGCGTCTGCGCCGTCGTCGAACAGCCCCCGGGCGCCGCCCCGCTCGGCCTTCCGCAGGTCACGGCCTTCCTGCGGGAGGCCGGGCTCTCCGTCCACAAGTTGCCGGAGCAGCTGGAGGTGGTGGACGCGCTCCCCCGCAACGAGACGCTGCGGAAGGTGCTGAAGTACAAGCTCAGGGAGCGATTCGGCGCGGCACCCCGGTGACTCCGGGCACGCCGCCGACACCCGGCAGCCCCGCGGCTCCCGGCACCCCCGCGGCTCCCGGCACCCCGGCGACCTCGGCGACCGCGCCCGGCACGTCCTCGTACACGTCGAAGAGGCGGCGGACGCCGAGGGCGGAGAGCACCCGTCCGACGTGACCGTCCCTGTCCTCGTCGGGAAGGATCAGGCGGAGGCGGCCGCCGCAGGAGCGCAGCAGGCGGCGGGAGGCGATCAGCACGCCGACGCCGCTGGAGTCGCAGAAGCGCACGGCGGACAGGTCGATCACCAGGTCGTGGCGGCCGCCCGCGACGGCGTCGTGGACGCGGCGGCGTATCCGGGGGGAGGTGACCAGGTCCAGTTCCCCCCGGACGCGGAGAACCGTCCAAGAGCCGTACTCGTCCTCGTCGACCTCGATCGTCGTCACGGTCGCCGCCTGCCCCACCGGCGAGCTCCGAAACCCCCGGTTCCAGGGATGACGCTTTCCTTACCATCGCCGTCCGCGTCAAGGGCGCACTTGCGGCAAACAGTCGTGCGTTGTCGGAGCGGCGCACTACCTTGGACAGGAACCTGAAGGGGCGGAGGCCGCATGGCGATGGACACACCACCGCGCTGGGACCGCAGGATGCAGCAGCGGCTGGCGCGCGGGGAGGCCGCTGCCCTCGGCGAGTTCTACGACCGGTTCGCGGCCCTGGTGCACTCCCTCGCCCACCGGGTCCTCGACGACGACGCGGCCGCCGACCAGGTGACCCGCGAGGTCTTCGGCTACATCTGGGAGAACCCCGACTCGTACGACCCGAAGCAGGGCAACATGCGCTCGTGGGTCGCCAAGCTGACCCAGCGGCAGGCCGTGCACCGGCTGCGGCAGACGGAGGCCCTGGCGTACGCGGAGACGGGGGTCGGCTCCGCCGAGGAGCTGGAGCAGAAGGTCCACCGGGCCACGGTCGCCGCCCGCGCCGACTACATCGTGACGTCCATGCCGGCGCCGCTCCGCAAGGCGCTCGAACTGGCGTACTTCCAGCGCCGCGACTACCGCCAGACCGCCGCCGACCTCGGCGTCACCGAGGACGAGGCCCGCCGGCGCCTGCGGCTCGGACTCCAGCTGCTCTCCTCCGCGAACACCCGGCCGCTCGAAGGGTCCTCGCCGCCCGGCTACGGACGGCCGCGGTGACCGGGGCGAACGGCGACGCGGACGACGTCGCACGCGCCCCGTGGATACCGGGACCGCGCCGGTCGGCGGACGACCACGCCGATCTGACGGCGCCGCTGCCGGAGGTGTCGGACGTACGGGACGGGGAGGTGGACGAACCGGACATGGAGGAGCCGGAGGTACAGGTACCGGACCTCACCCACACCGTGCTCAAGTCCCTCCTCGGGGCCTGGGCGCTCTCGGCGTGCTCCGCCGGCGAGACCAGGGCCGTCGAGATCCACCTCACCGGCTGCGCGCCCTGCGCCGACGAGGCCCTCCGGCTCCGCGACGCCGTCACGCTCCTCCACGAGGACCGCGACCTGGACCTCGACCCGCTGCTCCGCTCCCGGGTCCTGGAGAACTGCCTGGGCCGCCGTCCCGCCCGTATCCCCGTCCCCGACTGGGTCACGCCGTACGACGCGGAAACCGCGCGGCTCGATGCGCTCCTGAGGGACATCGGCGAGTCCGAGTGGCACGCGCCGGTACGGCTCAAGTGGTACGAGGAGGACCGCCTGGTGCGCCGCAAGGCCACGGTCGCGGCGGTCATCGGCCACCTGCTCGCGGTGGACGGCCTGGTGTCCACGGCGCTCGGCCTGGACGACCCGCTGGGCGCGGGCGTGCCGGAGCTGTCGCCGACGGAGCGGACGGAAGCGTTCTGGGCGGCGCTCGACCGGCCGCCGAACCGCTCCCTGCGCGACCCGTGGCGCGACCAGTCGCACACCCTGATCCGCACGGTCGCGTTCGCGGGCCGGGGCGTGGCGGACCTGACGGTGAGCTACAAGGACTTCGCCCTGCCCCTCCGGGACTCCCTCCTGGAGCGGGCCTTCGAGTGCTGGCTGCACGCGGACGACATCGCGACGGCGGTGGCCTACCCGTACGCGCCGCCCAGCGCGCCGCACCTCCACGACATGATCGACCTCGCGGCCCGGCAGCTCCCGGCGGCCCTCGCGAACCGCCGCCGCGCGGGCCTCGCCGGCCCGGCGAAGGAACTGGTCGCGGCGGGCGCGGCGGGCCGCTCGCTCCACCTGGAGGTCGAGGGCGCGGGCGGCGGCCACTGGTACATCCCCCTGGACTCCCCGGCGGCCCTCGGCTCCCCGGAGCGCGCGGTGGCCCAGGTGGCCCTCGACGGCGTCGAGTTCTGCCAGCTGGTGGCGGGTCACATCACGCCGGAGGAGGCGGCGGCGGGCCAGGACGGCGACCGCGAGGCGATCCGCGACGTCCTCGCGGCGACGGCGTCGCTGAGCCGGCTGTAGCCGGGCCCCGACGGGCGGGGCGCCGACGGCTAGGGCCTGTCCGGCCCTGATCCGGCGGGCGGGGCGCCGACGGCTAGGACCTGTCCGACCCTGATCCGGCGGGCGGGGCGCCGACGGCTAGGACCTGTCCGACCCTGATCCGCCGGACAGGCCCTACGCGAAGACCACCGTGCGGCGGCCGTTCAGGAGGATGCGGCGTTCCGCGTGCCACTTGACGGCTCGGGCGAGTGCCTGGCATTCGACGTCCCGGCCGACCGCCACCAGCTGGTCCGGGGTCACCTCGTGACCGACGCGCTCGACCTCCTGCTCGATGATCGGGCCCTCGTCGAGGTCGGCCGTCACGTAGTGCGCGGTCGCGCCGATGAGCTTGACGCCTCGGGCGTGCGCCTGGTGGTAGGGCTTGGCGCCCTTGAAGCTGGGGAGGAAGGAGTGGTGGATGTTGATGATCCGGCCGGAGAGCTGCTTGCAGAGGTCGTCGGACAGGACCTGCATGTAGCGGGCCAGGACCACCAGCTCGACGTTCTCCGAGCGGACGAGCTCCAGGAGCTCCGCCTCCGCCTCGGGCTTGTTCTCCTTCGTGACCGGGATGTGCCGGAACGGGACCCCGTACGAGCCGACCAGCTCCTCGAACTCCGTGTGGTTGGAGACGACCGCGACGATCTCCACCGGCAGCGCCCCGATCCGCGACCGGAAGAGCAGGTCGTTGAGGCAGTGGCCGAACTTGGAGACCATGAGCACGACCCGCATGGGCTGGTCGGCACGGTTGATCTGCCAGTCCATGGAGAAGGCGTCGCCGACGGCGGCGAAGCTGGCCCGGAGCTTGTCGACCGTCACCGGGGTCTCGGCCGAGAAGTGGACCCGCATGAAGAAGAGACCCGTGTCGCGGTCTCCGAACTGCTGACTGTCCTCGATGTTGCACCCGGTGATGAACAGGTAGCTCGACACGGCGTGCACGATGCCCTGCTTGTCGGGGCACGAGAGGGTGAGGACGTACTGGTCGGTCATCCCGTCAGCCTGCCACACCCCGCCCCGCCGGACGGCGACCGTCCGTCAGGCGGAACATCTCAGGACCGGGTCACGATACGGAGCACGTCGAGGGAGCACGGGGGCGTGTCGGGGTCCTCGCCGTCGGCCCGCGCCATCCGTACGTGTGCCTCGCGGGCGGCGCGGACGGCCTCCGGCCAGCCGGGGTGGGCCACGTACGCGGAGACGGGGGCGTCGGGTCCGACCTGGTGCATGATGCGCAGCACCCGGAGGACGGCGAGGTCGACGAGGGCGGCCTCGCCGGAGTCGCGGAAGATCGAGCCGACGTACTTCTCGGCGGACCAGTTGTCGAGCCAGGTGTCCTCGACGAGGCGGTAGACGGCGTCGGTGACGTCGCCGTACCCCTCCTGGCCGGTCAGCCAGGTCGTCTCGTGGAATCCGGGGTCGGAGAGCATGTGCAGCGCCGAGCGCACGTTCACGCGCCAGCGCCACCACGGCATGTCGTTGAGCGGCATGCCGCCCATGGTGGAGGAGCGACGGCCGCGACGGGAAGAGTTAACCGAACCGGAGACCGAACCGGGGACTGCACTGGACATCGTTCGATCGTACGTTCCCTTGTCCGGTAAGCGGACTCACCCCCTCCTCTCCCCGGTCACCCACCCCCGTAATTCACCTTCACGTCACCCATCGTTGAACCGCGCTCACTCCCGCGTTACCCATGAGGCGGAAATGTGCATGCCCATGACCGGTAGGCGGATTTCCTCACTCCTCGCGTACGTCACGACCGCGGCGACCGGAGCGTCGCTGCTCACCGGCTGTGGCGTGCTCCCTGGGGCCACGGGGGGCTCCAGGGAGCCCGTCACGGTGATGACCTGGGCTCCTGACCAGACCCGGGCGACCAACATGCCCGGCATGCCCGCCATGGCGCAGACCTACGCCCGCTGGGTCAACTCCCAGGGCGGCATCGACGGGCACGAACTGCGCGTCCTCACCTGCAACGAGCAGAACACCACCGCCGGCGCCGCCGCCTGCGCCCGCCGGGCCGTGCGCGAGGGCGCGGTCGCGGTCGTCGGCTCGTACAGCCAGAACGGCCGCGCCTTCATGGCCCCGCTGGAGGCCGCGGGCATCCCGTACATCGGCGGCTACGGCATCGCGGAGGACGAGTTCACCAGCCCGCTCTCCTACCCCGTCAACGGCGGAGTGGCCTCCCTCGTCGCCGGGCACGGCATGCAGCTCGCCGGCTCCTGCGACAAGGTCTCCCTCGTCCGCCCCGACACCACCGCCGGGGACAAGCTCCCCGAGCTCCTCGACTCCGGCCTGCACAAGGCCAGCCACCGGGGCGCCGTCGACATCCCGGCCCTGGAGGACGCCGCCGAGTACACCGAGCAGGCGGACCGGGCCCGCACCCGCGCCGGCGACGAGAAGGGCTGCGTGACCGCCGTCCTCGGCGAGCGCACCCAGACCTTCTTCGACTCCTTCCGCCGCCTCCCCCAGGAGGAGAGGAAGCAGCGGGACACCGTCCGCATCTCCTCGGTCCTCGGCAGCGTCGACCAGCCCGTCATCGACCGCACCGGCGGCCCCCACAGCCCCTTCGAGGGCGCGTACGTCACCGGCTGGTACCCGGAGGCGGGCGACAAGAGCTGGGCGCCGATGCGCAAGGTCATCCAGGAGTTCGCCTTCGCCGACAACCGGGTCGACCCGGCCGACGCCGGCGTCCAGACCACCTGGATCGCCTACACGGTCCTCAAGGAGGTCGTCGAGAACCTCCACCAGGACGAGATCACGGCCTCGGAGATCAGCCACGCCCTCGACCGCGGCGAGCGGATCGACACCGGCGGCCTCACCCCCAGCCTGCGCTGGAAGTACGAGGACCTGCTCGGCGCCCCCGGCTTCACCCGGATCGTCAACCACGAGGTGACGTTCCAGGTGGTCCGCCAGGGGCGGCTCGTGGCGCAGAAGCCCGGCTTCGTCGACGTCGGCGAGACCGTGCTCAGCGCCCCGTGACCCCGCTCAGAGCTGGGTGTAGGTCCGCTTCGGCAGTCCGTACTTCGCGGCGGTCGGGTTCCACAGCCCGGCCGCCTCGCGCTTGGCGGTGGTGGCCTCGCCGCTCTTCTTGTTCGCCGCGGCCTTCTGGTCGGTCGAGCGGGCGTGGCCGCCCTTGCAGGCCTTCTTGCCCTTCATCTGGTCGGCCCAGGCCGCGTAGTGGTCATCGGCGGAGGCCGAGGCCTGCCAGGCCCTGGTGAGCGCCGCCGTCAGCGCCGCGTTGTCCGGGATCTTGTCCACCGACAGCGACTGGAGCTTGGTGATCAGCCCCCGGCGCTGCTCGGCGGCGCCGCGCAGGTCGTTCGCCGCCTGGTCGAGGTTCTTGCACTGATCGATGGCCGCCACCGAGTCGATCACCGTCTGACGGCTGCTGCTGCTGGTCGCGAGGAGCGCGCTGAGCTCCTTCGCCTGCGGCTCCGCCGGATCGGCCGGCTTCTCGGCGGGCTCGGACGCCCCGGCTGACGGCGCGGCGGAACTCGCCGCCACGTTCTGTCCGGGCGTCTTGGGGTCCTTCTCCTCGCCCCCGCCGCTGAGCAACGCGCCGGCGCCGAGGCCGACGACCGCGCAGCCGACGACGACGGCGGCGATCAGCGCGAGCGGCGACTTGCGGCGCGGCTCGGGCTCGTCGTCGTAGTACGCGTCGCCATAGCCGTACCCCTGCTGCGGGGGCGGCGGCTGGTGCTGGGGCTGCTGCTGGTACGCGGCCGGGCCCGGCTGCTGGTAGCCCTGGGGCGCCGGCGGCGTCTCGGGACGGAAGAGGTTGTCGAAGTCGGCGGGCGGCTGCCGCTCACCGGGCATCTGCCCCGGTACGGGGGCGATGTACTGGGTCGCCTCCGAGGCGCCGGCCGGCTGCCCGGGGCCCTGGTGCGCGAGCGGGCCCGTGCCGAGGAACCGGGTCTCGGAGCCTCCGCCCTGCTGCGGCGGCACCGGGGCGATGAACTGGGTCGCGTCCGAGGCACCGGCCGGCGGCGGGTAGCCGTACCCGGGCTGCGGCGCGGCGGGCGCACCGGGACCGGGGTAGCCGTACCCGGGCTGCGGAGCCTGCTGGACCGGGGGCATGCCGCCCTGGGCCATGGGCATCCCACCGTGGGCCGGCGGCATCCCGCCCTGGATCGGGGGCATCCCGCCCGGGACCGGCGGGATGTGCTGGGTCGCCTGCATGTCGGCGGCCGCCGGGGTACCCGGGCCCGGGTAGCCGTAGCCGGGCTGCGGCGCGGCCTGCTGCGGGGGTATCGGCGGCAGGTACTGGGTGGACTGCATGTCACCACCGGCCGGAACCTCCGGCGGCAGCGGCTGCCCGCCCGGCTGTGCACCGGCGGGACCCCAGGCGCCGCCCCACGGCTGACCGCCGCCATGCTCCGGACCCTGTCCGTTCTGCGTCACCGGGACTCCCACTGATGGACCAACCTACGGAATCGTCGGCTCACGCTACCGGGTGCCGACAGCGCTCCGCACACACGTGTGAGACCCATTACACGGTTGACACAGTCAGGCGGCGTACAGCTCCATCCGCGCGCCGAACTCCCGCACCACCGCCTCCCCCGCGTACGGCTCCAGACGCTCCCGCAGGTCGTCCAGGTACTCCGCGCCCCGGGACGACCGCAGCGTGCCGAGGAGTTCGAGCGCCTGCGTGCCCGTGCGGCAGGCCTGCTCCACCTCCCGCTGCTGCACCTGCGCGGAGGCGAGCAGCGCCAGGCCGATCGCGCGCCGCCGCGCCCGCGTCTCCGGATGCCCGGCGATCGACTCCTGCGCCGCCCGCGCCGCCGCCTCCGCCTGCCCCAGGTCCCGGTAGCAGTGCGCCAGTTCGTCCGCGAGGTAGGCCGCGTCGAAGTGGGCGATCCACGCCGGGTCGTCGCCCGCCTCCGGATCGGCCTGGCCGAGCGCCCGCACGGCACGGCCCGCGGCCGTCTCGAAGGCGCGCACGTCGCCCATCAGCGCGTGCCCGCGGGCCTCCGCCGCCAGGAACATCGCCTCCGCGCGCGGCGGCACCTTCCCCCGCGCGCCCTCCTGCGCCGCCCGCGCCAGCTGGGCGATCTCCCGGGGGTTGCCGAGCTGCGCGGCGAGGTGGCTCATCGAGGCGGCGAGCACATAGCCGCCGTACCCCCGGTCGCCCGCGGCCTGGGCGAGCCGCAGCGCCTGGATGTAGTACCGCTGCGCGAGCCCCGGTTCGCCGGTGTCCACCGCCATGTACCCGGCGAGCTCGGTGAGTCGGGCGACCGCCGCGAACAGCTGCCGGCCGATCGCCTCCCGGTACGAGCCCGACAGCATCCCCGACACCACGCTGTTGAGGTAGTGCACGACCACCGGCCGCACATGGCCGCTGCCGAAGCGCCGGTCGAGGTCGACGAGCGCGGCCGTCATCTCCCGTACCGCCGCCACGTCCGCGACCCCGACCCGGGCCCCCGCCATCCGGGCCACGTGCGCGTCGGGCCCCGTGATCAGCCAGTCCCTGCTGGGTTCGACGAGCGCGGAGGCCGCGACCGTCGAACCGTTCAGGAAGTCCCGGCGGCCCACGTCGCTGCGCCACAGCTCGCAGACCTGCTCGATCGCCCCGGGCACGGTCGGCGCGAACTGGAGCCCCACCCCGGCGGCGAGGTTCCGGCCGTTGGCCATGCCGACCTCGTCGATCGTGACCGTGCGGCCCAGCTTGCGGCCCAGCGCCTCCGCGATGATCCCCGGCGCCCGGCCGCGCGGCTGCTGCCCGCGCAGCCAGCGCGCCACCGACGTCTTGTCGTAGCGCAGGTCGAGGCCGCGCTCAGCCCCGACCATGTTGACCCTGCGGGCGAGGCCGGCGTTGGAGCAGCCCGCCTCCTGGATGAGCGCCTGGAGCCGTTCGTTGAGCTGACGCGGAACGAGTGGCCTGGCTGCCATGAGTACCCCCTGAGGCCGTGCGGTGATCACCGGAGAAGGGATCACTGCCCGGTTGATATCCGGTCAATGCCGATGTGAACACGCGAAACCGGACACGTCGGCAGCGCGAAAGGAAGCCCCCGCCGCCGTCGCCCCCACCTCTGCGTACCCACCCCCGCTCCCCGGCCCTCCGCGCGCCCCCGCCAGTGCACCCATGCGCCCCGCGTGCAGGATCGATGCGTCAACACGCTCGCCGTCGCGCCCGTAACCCCAGGTGACGGGCGCAGTTGAGCTCTCCGTGGAAGAGACCATGGGAGTCACGGAAGCCGCACAGATCCCCAAGCAGCGGGGCGAGCAGCTGCTGGACAGCGCCGTGCGGTACGCGGAAGAGCGGCACTGGGACGTGTTTCCCGGGACCTGGCTGGAAGCCGTCGAAGGCAGGGAGCGCTGCTCCTGCGGCGCGGACGAGTGCGCCGCGCCCGGCGGCCACGCCGTCAGGCCCGACTGGTCGACCCAGGCGACCGGGAGCGCGGTCGGGGCGCGGCGGATGTGGTCGAAGACGCCGAAGGCGTCGATCCTGCTGCCGACCGGCCGCACCTTCGACGCGATCGAGGTGTCCGAGTCGGCCGGCTTCCTGGCGCTCGCCCGCATGGAGCGCATGGAGCTGACGCTCGGCCCCGTGACCTGCACCCCGGACCGCCGCATGTACTTCTTCGTGCTCCCCGGCGCCGCGAACAAGGTCCCCGACCTGGTCCGCAAGCTCGGCTGGGCGCCGGCCTCCATCGACCTCACCACGCGCGGCGAGGGCCACTACGTGGCGGCCCCGCCCACCCGGATCGGCGGCTGCGGCGCGGTGCAGTGGGCGCGGCGCCCCACCCCGGCGAACCGCTGGCTGCCGGACGCGGAGGAGCTGATCAGCGCCCTCGCGTACGCGTGTGGCCGGGAAGCGGCGGAGGCCAGGAGCCGTACGCCATGACCTGGAGGCCCGGTCGGTCGCGCCCGTAGGGTGACCCCGTAAGGATTACGGGGACCATCGAAGGGTTGACGGACCATGCCTGACCAGGCATTTGACGGGGCGTTCGACGGAGCGTCCGACACGGCGGGCAGCGCACCGGGGGAAGGTGCGGTGCCCGCCGTACGCGTCGAGGGGCTGTGGAAGCGTTTCGGCCAGCAGATCGCGGTGAACGGGGTCGACCTCGTCCTCCCCGCGGGGAAGTTCATCGGGCTCGTGGGGCCCAACGGCGCGGGCAAGACCACCACACTCTCCATGATCACCGGCCTGCTCCGCCCCGACCAGGGGCGGATCCTCGTCGCCGGGCACGACGTGTGGGCCGACCCGGAGTCGGTCGCCCAGGTCAAGGCCCGCATCGGCATCCTGCCGGAGGGCCTGCGGCTCTTCGAGCGCCTCTCCGGCCGCGAGCTCCTCGCCTACAGCGGCCGGCTGCGCGGCCTGCCCGGCGCCGAGGTCGACAAGCGGGCGGCGCAGCTCCTCGACGTCCTCGACCTCGCGGGCTCGCAGAACAAGCTGGTCGTCGACTACTCGACCGGCATGCGGAAGAAGATCGGCCTCGCCGCCGCGCTCCTCCACAACCCCGAGGTCCTGTTCCTCGACGAGCCCTTCGAGGGCGTCGACCCGGTCTCCGCGCAGACCATCCGCGGCGTCCTGGAGCGGTACACCTCCTCCGGTGCGACCGTCGTCTTCTCCAGCCACGTCATGGAGCTCGTCGAGTCGCTCTGCGACTGGGTCGCCGTCATGGCCGCCGGCCAGATCCGCGCGCAGGGCCCGCTGGCCGAGGTCCGGGGCTCCGCGCCCTCGCTCCAGGCGGCGTTCCTGGAACTCGTCGGCGCGAACGGCCGCGCGGCGGCCGGGGACTCGCTGGACTGGCTGGGCGGTTCGGGTACGGGCGGTTCGGGCAAGGGCGGTTCGGGTACGGGCGGGGCTCAGCGATGAGTACCGCCACGACCGCCACCTCCCCCGCACCCGTATCGGCCCGCGTACCGTCCCTCACGTCCGTCTTCGTACGGCTCAAGCTGTCGCTGCTGCGGAACGGGCTGCGGCAGTCCGGCGGGCGGACCGCCGCGTACCTCGCGTCGATCGTCTTCGGCACCTTCCTCGCCGTCGTCGCCGTCCTCGGCTTCGTCCTCCTGCGGGGGCACGCGGACGCCGTCACCGTCGCGGTCCTCCTCACCGGGGTCCTCTCGCTGTCCTGGACGGTGATGCCGCTGTTCATCCCGAGCGGGGACGAGACCCTCGACCCCTCGCGGCTCGTGATGCTGCCCCTGCAGCCCCGGCCGCTGGTCAGGGCGCTGCTCGTCGCCTCCCTCGTGGGCGTCGGCCCCGTCCTCACCTCCGTCGCCGTCCTCGGCGCCTCCGTAGCCGTCGCGCACGGCGCGGCCGGCACCGTCGTCGCCGTCCTCGCCGTCCCGCTCGCGGCGGTGACGTGCGTGGCGCTGTCCCGGTCCGTCGCCGCCGCGAACGTCCGGCTGCTCACCTCCCGCAAGGGCCGGGACCTGGCCCTGCTGAGCGGTCTGGTCATCGCCGTCGGCATGCAGCTCGTCAACTTCGGCGCCCAGCGGCTCGGCCGCGCCGGCGGCCTGGAGGCGCTGGAACCGGCGTCCGCCGTCGTCGGCTGGCTGCCGCCGGCCGCCGCGATCGGCGCGGTCGACTCCGCGAGCCGCGGCGACTACGCGGTGGCGGCGGCCCGGCTGCTGCTCACGGCGGCGGCCCTCGTGGGCCTCCTGTACTGGTGGCAGCGGAGCCTGGTGCGGCTGATGGTCGAGCCGGACGGCTCCACCATCGGCGCGGCCGCCGACGTGGGAGCCGACGAGAAGGGCGGTACGGGGCGGCTCGCCCGGATGCTGCCGGGCGGCCGCACCGGCGCCGTCATGGAACGCAGCCTGCGGTACATCTGGCGCGACCCGAAGACGAAGGCGGCGTGGGTGACCTCGCTCGCCATCGGTCTGATCGTCCCCCTCTTCAACGCCTTCCAGGGCACGGGCTCGATCTACTTCGCCTGCTTCGCCTCCGGCATGCTCGGCATCCAGATGTACAACCAGTTCGGCCAGGACACCTCGGCGTTCTGGATGGTCGCGCAGACCATCTCGACGACGGCCGACGCGTACGCCGAACTCCGGGCGCGGGCCCTGGCCATACTGTCGATCACGCTGCCGTACACGGCGGTCGTCACCGCGCTGACGGCCGGTGTCCTCGGCGACTGGTCGGCGTTCCCCGAGGCGTTCGGCCTCGCCATCGGCCTGCTCGGCGCGATGATGGCGACGGGCGCGGTGACCTCGGCGAACTTCCCGTACTCGATCCCCCAGGACAGCGGCTACAAGAACGTGGCGCCGGGGCAGGGCGGCCTGGCCTGGATGTCGATCATGGCCGGCATGATCCTGGGCGGGCTGCTGTGCTCCCCGCTCATCGCCGCGACGGTCTACCTCCACGTCTCGGACCAGCAGTCCCTCCTGTGGCTCCTCCTCCCGGCGGGCGCGCTCTACGGCGCACTGCTCGTCCTGGCGGGCCTCAAACTGGCGGCCCCGCGCACGGCGAGGCGGCTGCCGGAGATCCTGGCGGCGGTCAGCAAGGGCTGACGCCCGCGGGGACGCGCGCGAGGGCGGCGGGCCCGGCCGGGCGCCGGCCCTCGCTCACGCCAGTACGCGCGCGAGGGTCGCGCGGCCGGCCGGGCCCCAGGTCGGCTTCCCGCCCGGGAGGCCCCGGTCGCCCGCGCGGCCGATGGCGATGAGCCCGGCCGCGCGGAGCAGGGCCCAGCCCCGGGCGCGGCGGACGGTGGCGTCGTCCACGCGCGCGTACACACGGAAGAACCGTTCGGCCCCACCCTCCGGCAGCAGCAGCCACGCCGCCGAGAGGTCCGTCGCCGGGTCGCCCGCGCAGACCTCGCCGAAGTCCACCACTCCGGCGAGGGTGCCGTCCGCGACGACGACGTTCGCGGGGTGCAGGTCCCCGTGCAGCCACACCGGAGGCCCCTGCCAGACGGGAGCCGCGAGGGCGTCCTCCCACATCCGGCGTACGGCCCCGGGGTCGGCGTGCTCGGCGAGGAACGGGAACCCCTCCTCGAACCCGGCCGCGAAGTCCGCGAGGGGCACGCCCCGGTCCGGGTTGGCGGGGGCGTCCCCGGGCGCCTCGCGGTGCAGGGCCCGCAGGAAGCCGGCCAGGGCCTCGGCCGCGTGGTCGCCGCGCGTGACGGGCGTGGCGTCGCTCGGCTCGCCCGGGACCCAGCGGGCAACCGTCCAGGTCCGGGGGAAGCGCGCGGACGGCTCCCCGGTGCGTACGGGGACGGGCACGGGCAGCGGGAGCAGCGGCGCGAGGGCCGGCAGCCAGCGGTGCTCCTTGCGCAGCAGCTCCGGGGCCCGTTCGCTCCGGGGCATCCGTACGGCCAACTCGTCGCCGAGCCGCCACATCTGGTTGTCCCAGCCTCCCGGCACCCGCTGGACCGGCAGGTCGGCGAGGTCGGGATGCTGGTCCTGGAGCAGGGCACGGATGAGGCTCTCGTCGATGTCCATGGGCCCGATCATCCACGGGCGTCCCGCCGAAATCCCTTGCTCCGCAAGACCCGTACGATCGATCCTCCCCGCATGGACCTTTCACAGCCCACGCCCCGGACCCGCATCGAACTCGACGGCGGGCTCACACTGCGCGCGTGGGAGGCCGAGGCGGACCTTCCGGAGTTCTTCCAGGTCATCGAGGAGTCGCTGGAGCACCTGCGCCCGTGGATGCCGTGGGTCGCCGAGCACAGCCGCGAAAGCGCCGAGCGCTTCCTGTCCGGGCGGGCGGAGCAGTGGGCGAGCGGCGAGGCGTACAGCTACGCGATCGTGCTCGACGGGGCCATCGTCGGCAGCACCGGGCTTCACCGGCACGAGGACACCCCGGACGGCACCGTCGAACTCGGATACTGGCTGCACCCGTCGACGACCGGCCGGGGCGTCGCCACGCGGGCCGCCCGCGCGCTCGTCGAGGAGGCGTTCCGCCTGCCGGGCGTCACCGCCGTCGAGGTCGTCCACGACGTCGCCAACCACGCCAGCGGCGCCGTCCCCGCCCGCCTCGGCTTCACCGCCCACCTCCGCCGCCCCCACGAGCCCACGGCCCCGGCGGAGACGGGCGAGGACCAGGTCTGGCGGCTGACCCGGTGAACGACGCTCGGTTCGACGAGGTGAAGGCGACGTTCTGGAGCGAGGGCCCGGCCGGGACGCTGACCGACGCCGCCGTACGGGATGCCGAGCAACGGCTCGGCGTGCGCCTGCCGGAGGCTCTCCTCGCACTCCTGCGGGTCCGGGACGGCGGTGTCGTGGCGGACGCGTGGGACGCGTATCCCACGGACGTACCGACCTCGTGGAGCGACGACCACGTCCCGTTCGACGTCCTGATGGGCATCGGCGAGGACGACGACCGGCTGTCGGTGCTCGACTCGGCCTATCTGATCGAGGAATGGGGACTGCCGTCCCCCCTCGTCCTGCTCTCCGGCGACGGTCATACGTGGATCGCGCTCGACTACCGGACGTGCGGCGCGGACGGGGAGCCGTCCGTCACCTGGTTCGACGTCGACGCCGGGGCGGAGCTGCCCCTGGCCGGGGACTTCCGGACGTTCGTCGAGGGGCTGACGGCGTCGGCCGCGTTCGACGACGGACAGGACTGACGGAGGCCCTCATGGGAAGCACGTTCCAGACGATCGCCGATCGCTCCGCCCCGCCTTCATCGCCGAACTGACCGAGCTCCTCGGTCACCGCACCCGTGTGCTCGCGGGCAGGATCTGACGGGGAGACGGGGCTCAACCTTCCAGCCGGCGGCGGAGTCTGAGAAGAAGACATCTGTCGTGAGAGGGAGGAAAGCCGCCGTGGACGAGATTCTGGTGAGGGCCGTCACGTGGATCGCTCGCGGTGCGGGAATCGCCCTCGACCTCCTCTCCATGGCCGACACCGCGGACGGCCTCCGGCGCGACGCGCGCAAAGCCCGCAAGGACCTCAAGCCCCGCCGCTAGGCGCAGCCATCAGGCCCTCTGCCCTCACCTGGTCGATCCTCGTACGCCAGGAGGGGCCCGCAGCGGGCTCACGGAGCTGGATTCCGTTGGCCTGTCGGGCCAGTTCCATGCGGCAGGCGCCGCAGTGCGTCTCGTCGCCGACCGGCCGGAACACGTGCTCGTCGCCGGACCCCTCGCAGGTGACCAGGCCCGGCCGGGCGGCTTCGGACGGGCGCTCCTGAGGCGGCGGAGACAGCAGCGGGACCGGGAGCTTCTCCGTCAGGCGGTGGCGCAGGAACCCGACCGCCGAACGGACGCCGGTACGCGGCAGATGGGCCGTCAGGGCGTGCCTGAGGTCCGCGGCGGACACCCCGCGCCTGAGCCACTCCGCCGCCGCCTCTGCCAGGCCACGGGCCTCCCGGACGCCGAGCAGCAGGTCCCGGTTCTGGTGCCGGAGTGACAGCAAGAGGCGCTCGGCCTCGACGGCTTCGGGTGTCATGTCCCCATCCGGCTCCGGCTTCGGCTCCGGTTTCGGCGCCGGCTCTTCGGTGGGTGGGTGGGGAATGGTCTTCTTCTCTCCGTCTTCGTCTACCGGTGGTTGGGTCGCGGTCCGCCGGGGTTCCCGATTTCGGGTGGTCGGTTCCTCGTCATCCGGACACTCGGCCGGAATCCCGTCCCGGACCGCGTTCGCCTCGTCGCGCGTAAGGGTGACGTTGGAGAGCAGCTGCTCGGTGACCCAGTACCCGCGCCGGATCTGGAACTTCCACTCGTGCAGGAACCCGCACGCCACCAGGCACTCCTTCGCCCGGTGGTACGCCCGGGGGCGCATGCCCAGGTCGGTGGCGTGCTCTCCGAGCGGCTTGTCGCCCTCGCTCCCGGGGAGGCCCTGGACGTAGAGCAGAAGGATCTTCGCGTCACTGTTCAGACGCGGATGGCGCACGACACCGCTCGAAGCCTTGGTGTACGACCGAACGGGAGCGGTAACATGCCGAAGCATTTCTGGTGGACCTCGAGATTCCACTGGCGGTGAAGGTCCCCGGACTCCCTGGTGTTGGCGCACCAGCCGGGGACCGCTCCGTTTTTACGGAGCGTGATGATGTGATCACCGTAGCGCACACTTCACCGTGTGATGCAACAACTCCGGCTCCACGAACGGATCTTCGATTGTCGGCCGCGACCTCCAGTCCAGCGGCCACGTCAGTCCGTGCAGCGCAGGAATCCCGACGAACGCCTCACCCCGCCCGTTCCTGCTCAGCGCCCGCGCCGGAGCGGGCCACGCGTGCGTGGCGGCGGCCTGCGGCGGCAGCAGGAAGTAGTGGTTCCGCTCCCCCGTCGCCTCGCGGACGATCGGCCCCGCCTGGAAGTCCGTGAACGCCATGAGGCGGTACGCCACGTCCTCACCGAGGAAGCCGCCGATCCGTACGGCGTCGAAGTGGATGCCGGCGTGACGGAGGGCGTGACCGGACGCGGGTACCCAAGAGGGCACGCTGTCAAGCGACTTGCGCAGATTCATGCGGCCAGCTTGGCGGGCGTGGTCTGCTGTGACCAGCGACACAGTCCGGTTGTGCGGGACTGTGCACTCGGGAGGTCGGGTGTGAACAAAGAGAACCGGGGCGTGGCCAAGGCGTTCGGCCGACTACTGCGCTTCTACCGGGAACAGGCTGGCGTCTCCCAGGAAGCCCTGGGCAAAGAGACCGGGTATTCCAAGTCCCAGGTGGCCATGATCGAGCGGGGCCAGCGGCGGCCGAGAGGGAGGTTCGTCGTGATCGCGGACCCGTTTTTACGTGCACAAGGTGCACTTCTGGAGCTCGCGGAGGAGCTGTCGGCAAGCGGGATCGCCGCCTGGTTCGAGGACTACCTGGACGAGGAGAGGAAGGCGACGGGCATCCACAAGTACGAGACGCACCTCGTCCCCGGACTGCTCCAGACCCCGGAGTACGCACGAGCCGTCTTCCAAAGCGCCGTCCCCGCTCTGGAGGACGACGAGATCGAGGCTGGCGTCGCCGCCCGGATCAAGAGGCACGAGCTGTACTTCCGGAAGCCGGCGCCTCTGGTCACCTTCGTACTGGAGAAGTCGGCACTCACCAAGCCGCTCGGGGGGCCTGACGTACTCCGCAAGACTCTGGAGTACGTCCGCGAGTGCGCCGACCTGCGGAACGTCACCATCCAGGTGATGCCGGACAACCGGTGGTCGCATGCCGGGCTCAGCGGGTCCTTCACCCTCCTGGAGACGGAAGAACACCGCAGTCAACTCGTCTACGTCGAAGGCCAGGTCGGGCGGTACTTTCTCAGCGAACAACCGGACGTGGGGATCGTTTTCGCCCGCTACAGCGCCCTGCGGGCGCAGGCCCTCACGCCGGAGGACTCCGCACGACTCATCGAACAGGTGGCACGAAGGCTATGAGTACCGACCTCGACTGGTTCAAGAGCAGCTACAGCAGCGAACAGGGCGGCGACTGCGTCGAGGTCGCCACCCGCCCCGACACCGTCCACGTCCGTGACTCCAAGGACACCGCCCTCCCCTCCTTCGAGGTCTCCCCCGCCGCCTGGGGCGCCTTCGTCTCGGCGGTGTGAGACGGCGAGGGCCTCCACCCCGTCCGGGTGGAGGCCCTCACTCACTCAGCCCTTCAGGTGACGGGCGAAGAACCGTGCCCCCGCGTCGAGTTCATGCTGCGGGACACCCCTGTGGCCGCCCATGTTCGCGTGCAGGGTCTTCTCCTTCGAGCCGAACGCGTCGAACAGGTCCAGGGACGCCTGGCGGTCGTTGTCCTCGTCGTCCCACTGCAGGAGGACCTGCAGTGGGATGCCGACCTTGCGGGCGTCCTCGTAGATCGAGGCGGGGATGAAGCTGCCCGCGAAGAGGCCGGCGGCCTTGACGCGCGGGTCTACCGTCGCGAGGCGGACGCCGATGGAGATGACCCCGCCCTCGTAGCCGACCGGGCCGTCGATCTCCGGCAGCTCCAGGAGCGCGTCCATGGCGGCCTGCCAGTCCGGGACCGCCTGGTCGGCGAGCGGGAGGACGAGCCTGTCGATGATGTCGTCGGTGACCGGTTCGCCGGCCCCGATCGCCTGGTGCAGGTCGGCGCGGGCCTGGTCGACCTCGGGCAGGCGGGGACGGTCGCCGAAGCCGGGGAGCTCGATGGTCGCCGAGGCGAAGCCGTACTGCGCCGCGTAGTAGCGGGCCCGGCCCGCCACCCGCCCGTACACCTTCTGCAGTCCGAGCGGCGGGAGGCCGATCAGGATCAGCGGCACAGGTGCCGACGCGGACTCGGGCGTCCACAGGACGCCCGGGATGTCGTTGAGGGTGAACTCGCGCTCGATGACGCCGTCGTCGAAGCGCTGCTCGGAAGTGAATCGCATGGTCGTGCCTTTCGGGAATGCGCGGGAAAAACGGCGCTCCCAGACGACGACCTATCGCCCGACCGTGACCCCAGAGGGGAGCACCCATGTCGTTACGTTCACGGGTACCACCTCCTCGGTCTGCTGCACGGCTTCCACGAAGGTATCAGGGGGCTTCGGGGCCGCCAACCGAATTAAACGGTGAGGGCCTCCACCCCGTCGGGTGGAGGCCCTCACACACTCATCCGGTACGGATCAGAACGCGCCGTTCAGACCCCACCAGTTGCCGTCCTCCGGGACGCCCGCGTTGTACGCGCCCGTGCCCTTGCCCGTGTAGAGCAGGAGGCAGCCCACTCCACGGCACTCCGGGGAGACGTAGTTGGAGTTCGTGATCGTCGCGAGGTCGTTGCGGCCGTCGGCGTTGTAGTCGCCGACCGAGAGGAACGTCGCCATGACGTTCCAGCCGCCGCTGCCGATCAGGACGCGCGAGCCGACGCCGCCGGCCGCGGTGCCCGGGTAGAACCAGAGCTTGCCCGTGGAGGCCTCGCGGGCGACCAGGTCGGCGCGGTTGTCGCCGTTGAGGTCACCGGCGCCGACGAGGGCGTTCATGGCGTTCCAGCCGCCCGAGCCGATCAGCTTGCGCGCGCCGAGGGTGCCCGTCGAGGTGCTCGGGTACAGCCACAGCTTGCCGGTGGACTTCTCGACGGCGAGCAGGTCCGAGCGGCCGTCGGAGGTCAGGTCACCGAAGGCGGTGAGCTTGTCCATGGCGTTCCAGCCGCCCGAGCCGATGAGCTTGCGGGTGCCGACGGCGCCCGTGCCCGTGCCCGGGTAGAGCCACAGCTTGCCGGTGGCGGACTCGCGGGCGATGACGTCCTCGCGGCCGTCGGCGGAGAAGTCGCCGTGCCGGGTGAGGGCGTTCATGGCGTTCCAGCCGCCGCTGCCGACGAGCTTGCCCGTACCGTCGCCGGGCAGGAACCACAGGCGGCCGGCCTTGTCGCGGACGACGACGTCCGACTTCTTGTCGGCGTTCAGGTCGCCGAAGCCCGCCGCCTTGGGAGCCGCGTAGGCGTTCCACTCGGGGTAGGCGGGCAGGACGCACTCGCGCTCGGTGGGGACGAACTTCAGCGAGCTCACCGAGTTGGTGCCGGGGCCGCCCCACTCGGTGCCCGCGGGGTCCGCGGGCATGGAGTAGACGCCGCCGTTGGTGCCGTAGTTGGCGTCCTCGTGCAGGCAGACGAACTTGTTCGTACGGTTCACGACCGAGCGGAACGTGTTGTCCCAGGTCCCGAGCGTCGCCGTGTTCACGTTCGTCTTGTACATCGTGCCGGTGCCGTTGTCGGTCTTCCAGGCACAGAAATAGCCGGACGGGCAGTCGCTCACAGCGGCCTGCGCCGGCGCCACGCCCGCGCCGAAGAGGCCGAGCGAGGTGAGCCCCAGCGTCGTGGCCACCGTGGCCACGCGCCGCAGCATGGAAATGCGCATCGAGTTCCCTCCAAACGGCGCGGAGTCTCACTGCTCGACGCGCCGTGTGGGGACCGTACCCTGCCCGGATTCGCACGTCACCGGAGGGGCCGCCTGTTTCCGGAATGTTCGCTTCCCGTACGGCGGGGCCCTCACGGAGCGGCGGGGGCCTCACCGAGTCAGGACGCCGTTCAGGAAGGGCTCCACGGCCTCGCCCCAGGCCTCCGGGTGGGTGTAGTGGAGGAGGTGGCCCGCGTCGGGGATCTCCGCGTACGCCCCGTGGGGCAGGACCCGGACCATCTCCTGGGCCTCCGCCCGGCCCAGCTCGCCGTCCAGACCGCGCACGACGAGGGTGGGGCAGCGGACCTGGGCGAGGGAGTCCCAGTGCGCGTCGTGGACCCAGGTCTCACGGGAGGTCAGCATCTGCTCCGGGTCGAAGACCGGACGCCAGCCGTCGGGGCGCTCGGCCATCACCTCGGCGAAGAACGCGCCCCGCGCCGGGTTCGGGGTCTCCACCCACGGGTCCTCGTCGCCGAACCAGCGGTGGACGGCCTCCAGGGACGCGAAGGGCGCCGGCCAGCCGTGGAACCAGTCCTGCCAGGCCCGCTGCGAGGCCGCGCCGAGCGCCGAGGCGCGCATGTCGCAGATGACGAGCGCGCGGACGAGGTCGGGGCGCTCGGCGGCCAGCTGCCAGGCGGTCAGGGCGCCCATGGAGTGGCCGACGAGGGTGACCGGGCCGAGGCCGAGCTGCTCGACGACGGCGGCGGCGTCCGCCACGTACGCCTCGCGCGTGAAGGGCCCGTCGGTGGGTTTCTCGCTCGCGCCGTGACCGCGCTGGTCGAGGGCGACGATCCGGTGCCCTCCGGTGAGCCGGCGGACGGCGGGGGCCCAGTGGCCCGCGTGCCCCATCAGACCGTGGAGGAGTAACACGCCGGGGGCGGAGGCGGGGGCGTGGCCGGGGACGTGGGCGTGTGGGGCCTGAGGCCCTGGTGCGGCTTGCGGGGCCCGCGGCCCTGGTGCGGAGTGGGCCGGTGAGGCCTGCGGGGCTCGGGCGGGGCGGGGCACGGGACGCCCGCCGGGACGCGGGACGGCGTCGGGGCCGGGACGCGGAACGGCGCCGGGACCGACGCGTGGGACGGCGTCCAGGCCCAGGCGCGTGGCGGTGTCAGGGCCGGGATGCGGGACACCGCCCGAGCCGGGGCGCGGGACACCGCCCTGGCCGGGCTGCGGGGCGGTCCCGGGCCCGCCGGGCTCCGCCGTGTATTCCCAGGCCGCCAGCCGGACGCCGTCCGCCCCGGTGACGTCGAGTCGTCGCGCCATGGATCCGGCACCCCCTCTTTCCGTCGAACCTCGCCAGACTATCGAACTCGCATTCGAAAATGCGCTCCTGCCACACAACACCCCTCGTTCGAGTGACAGGGCTCAAGGATTGACGCGCGCTGCCGAGGGGAGATCTTGAGCGGGAGGCGGACCGCTCGGGGAAAAACGGTCCGAGGGGACTGACCTTGAGAGCTCGGGGCTCCAGGTCAGGACAGGGGAGGACAGGCCCCGGCGCCGGAAGGCGCCGGGGCCCTCTGTCGTCCGTAGCCCTCATGCCCCACCCCCGCACCCGCGCAGCCCCGCACTCCTCCACGTATCGCTCGTACCAGCGTGGCACGGCGAGGGCGCGGGCGTGGCGATTCCGGCGTAAAACGGGGCGCACGACAGATCATTGGCCCGGATGCGGAACGGGGGCGCCCCGCCGGTCTCCGAGAAGACCTGCGGGGCGCCCCCGGCCACGTACGAAACGGGCTCAGCGCTTCGCGACGAACACGTGCGCCGCGATGTCCGCGCCCAGCTCCGCGGCCTCGCCGCTGCTGCCGACCAGGACACCGCCCGGCGACTCCGACACCGACACCACCGAGCCGGGCTGCACGCCCGCCCTCCGCAGCGTGTACATCAGCTGGGCGTCCGTCTGGATCGGCTCGCCGATCCGGCGGACGATCACCGTCTTGCCCTCGCTCGCGTCCAGGTCGGCGAGCGACACCATCGAGTCGTCGAGGAAGGCCTCGGCCTCCGCCTTCTCGCCCAGCTCGTCCAGGCCCGGGATCGGGTTCCCGTACGGCGACTCCGTCGGGTGACGCAGCAGCTCCAGGACCCGCCGCTCCACGGCCTCGCTCATCACGTGCTCCCAGCGGCAGGCCTCGGCGTGGACCTGCTCCCACTCCAGGCCGATCACGTCGACGAGCAGGCACTCGGCCAGACGGTGCTTGCGCATCACCCGGGTGGCGAGACGGCGCCCCTCGTCCGTGAGCTCCAGATGGCGGTCACTCGCCACGGCCACCAGCCCGTCGCGCTCCATCCGGGCCACCGTCTGGCTCACCGTCGGGCCGCTCTGATCGAGCCGCTCGGCGATCCGGGCACGCATGGGGACCACACCCTCCTCCTCGAGCTCGAGGATGGTGCGGAGGTACATCTCCGTTGTGTCGATCAGTCCGGACATACGTGCCCCTCGATGAGTCGTGCGCTGGCCCTGCCGCAATTGTTGCGCATCGGGCCGACAACCGGGCCGCGCCGGGGTGAGACGGGGCAAGACGGGGTGATGCGGTATTGACAGAGCAATGGTCCAGACCGCACCGTGATCGGCGACCTCGGCGAGTGCGCGGGACGCGAGCCGACGAGAGCCACGACGAGCGCCACGACGAGAAGGAGCCGCCGCGATGGGCGAGAGCAAGCTGGCCGGACAGTTCTTCGACGCGGCGATCGGCCTGCTCAAGGAGGTGCGCGACGGGGACTCCGCCGAGATCGCCGCCGCCGGAGCCGCGATCGCCACCGCCGTCGCGAACGGCAACCGGCTCTTCGCCTTCGGCGCCGGACACTCCTCACTCGCCGCCCAGGACGTCGTCTACCGGGCCGGCGGCTTCGCCCTGATGAACCTGCTCGCCGTCCCCGGCGTCGTCGGCGTCGACGTCATGCCGGCCACCCTCGGCTCCGCCCTGGAGCGCGTCGACGGCCTCGCCGGGGCGGTCCTCGACTCCTCCCCGGCCAAGGCCGGCGACGTCCTGATCATCATCTCCCTCTCCGGGCGCAACGCCCTGCCCGTGGAGATGGCCATGAACGCCCGCGCGCTCGGCCTCACCGTCATCGGCGTCACCTCGGTCGCGTACGCCACGGAGACGAAGTCGCGGCACGTCTCGGGGACGTACCTCAAGGACCACTGCGACATCGTCCTCGACTCCAGGATCGCCGTCGGGGACGCGGAGCTCACCCACGAGGGCATCGAGGCGCCCTTCGCGCCCGCCTCCACCGTCGTCACCAGCGCCCTCATGCAGGCCACGATGGCCGCCGCCGCCGAGGAACTCGTACGCCTCGGCATCGAGCCGCCGCTGCTGCGCTCCGGCAACGTCGACGGCGGGCACGAGTGGAACGGCCGCGTGATGGACGAGTACGGCGACCGGATCTTCTACCGGCGCTAGGCGACGGGTCGTCGCCCGGCCAGGCCCTCGGGTGCGGGGGCCGGGCCGAGGGTCAGCCCCGCTCCCACCGCCCGAGCCATCGTGACGGCCCCCACCTCCCGAATGTGGGGCCATCGTCGTCCCGCCCCATCGGGTCCGGCCATGCCGGAACCCGGCAGTGTCGGCCCCCGCTTCGCTGCCCGTCAGCCGCGGTCCATCACCTGCGTCACCCGCGTGAAGCCGTCCGCCCCGTGACCCCGGTCCACCGCCCGGCGCGCCAGCGCCTCCGCCGCGCGCATGACGCTCGCGTCGACGCCGTGCGCCTCGGAGGCGTGCACGACGTGCGTCAGCGTCGACAGGGCCGAGGTCAGCGGGTTGCCCTCGCCCGAGTGCGAGCCGCCGTCCACGTCCTCGGCCCACTCCTGGAACAGCGGCGGCAGGATCGCCCCGATGCCCTGGGCGAACGGCGCCAGCTCCCGCGCCGTGATCCCCTCCGCGCGGGCCAGCGCGAGCGCGTGCACGTACCCCGTCATCGACGTCCAGAAGATGTCGAGCAGCGCGACGTCGTACGCGGCGGCCCGGCCGATGTCCTCGCCGAGGTGCGTGTGGGTGCCGCCCAGCGCGTCGAGCACCGCCCGGTGCTCGCGGTACAGCGGCTCGGGTCCGCTGTGCAGGAACACCCCGGCGGGCGTCCCGATCGTCGGCGTCGGGGTCATGATCGCGCCTTCCAGGTAGCCGATGCCGTGCTCGGCCGCCCAACGCCCGGTGTCGCGGGCGCGCTCCGGGACGTCGGCGCTCAGGTTGACCACGGTCCGCCCCTTGAGCCCGTCCGTGACGGCCGGGTCCCTGAGGACGGCGTCCGTGGCGTCGTAGTTGACCAGGCAGATCACCGTGAGCGGGCTCGCGGCGACCGCCTCCGCCGCGCTCGCCGCCAGGACCGCGCCCCGCGCGGCGAGGTCGCCCTCACGGCCAGGGGTGCGGTTCCACACGGTGGTCCGGACTCCGGCGTCCAGGAAGGCACCGGCGAGCGCCCGGCCCATGGGACCGAGACCGAGAACGGTGACGCGGGAAGAAGACATGACGGAACTCCCTTGCACATACGTGGGTTGGAAAGAGACGACTGACGACGGAGAGGGACGCGCATGACACGCCTCCGGGCCCAGGACACGAACCTCTGCGGTGTGTCCGCCGCGATCGCCGTGATCGACGGCAAGTGGAAGACGTGGCTGCTGTGGCTGCTGGAGTCAGGACCGCACCGGCCCGGCGAACTGCGCCGCAGGATCCCCGGGATCAGCGAGAAGATGCTGACGCAGGCGCTGCGGGAGATGGAGACGGACGGCCTCGTGCACCGCGAGGTGCACGACGTGGTGCCGCCGAAGACGGTCTACTCGCTGACGGAGTTCGGGCGCGAACTCTCCGAGGTGCTCGGCCCCTTGTCGGACTGGGGCCATCGCCGGCTCGACCGGCTGGCGGAGGCGCGGACCGCCTCCTGAGGCCCGCCGTTCCCCTCTCCCTCCGGGCCGCCACCAGGTTCTCCCGGGGCGCCTGACCCCGACAAGTACCCACAAAAAAGTGGGTGTACGGGGAGCTGGCCGGTACCTGCGGTGTACGGGGGAGCCGGCCGCGGTCTACGAGGTCCCCGAGGTGTACGGGGGAGCTAGCCCCGGTCCCCGAGGTCCCCGAGGTCCCCGAGGTCCCCGAGGTCCCCGAGGTCCCCGAGGTCCCCGAGGTCCATCATCGTCGCCACCCGGGTCGCCACCGACTCCCCGAACACCACGTCCTCGCGCTCGAAGGGCGCGCGGCAGGCGGCCCGCAGGAACGTCAGGACGCCGAGGGTCCTGCCCCGGGAGCGCAGGACCACGCACAGGGCGTGGGCCGCGTCGCCCGGCCACTGGTGGGCCTCCGCCCACACCTCGGCGGTCCGGCCCGCGCTCGCCCGCACCGTGCCGATCCGGTCCCAGGCCTGGAGCGCCGGGTGCCGCGGCCCGTAGCGCAGCGGGATGCCGCCGCCCACGACGGGCGAGGACGGGCCGGGGGCGCCGCCCGCCGGGGTGGCCAGGGCCCGGGTGAGGCGCCGCTCCCCCGCCGGACGGTCCACGAGGGCGTGGTCGGCGAACCCGGCCAGGGCGAAGTCGAGCAGGACCGTCGCGGCCTCCGCCGGGTCCTCGCACTCCGCGGCCGCCGCGCCCGCCCGGTGCAGCTGGCTCCACCGGAACCGCAGCCGGTCGGCCTCGCGGGCCGCGAGCCGCTCCTCGGTGACGTCCTGGAACAGCCAGGCCACACCCAGCGGCACGGGCTCCTCCGCCATCGGCGACGACAGGAGCAGGAAGCCGCTGCGCCAGCACCGGCGCCGCTCGCCCGAGGCCGTCTCAAGCGTCACCCACACCTCGGCGGGCGCGGGCGGCGTGCCCTGGGCGAGGACGTGCTGGAGGGCGGCCTCCAGCTCCTCCGCGCCGTGTGTGACGACGTCGCCGAGGGGCCGCCCGAGCAGGGCCGTGCGCCCGGTGCCGAAGGCGCGGGCCGCGTGGGCGTTGACCATGGCCGGGCGCAGGTCGGCGTCGACGAGGACGACGCCCCAGGAGGCGTCGTCGAACAGCGCCTCGCTCAGCGCGACCGACCGCTCCAGATCGAGCTGTGCGTGGACCTCGCTGAACGCGCAGTACACCCCGGCGGGACCACCGTCGGCGCCCCGCACCCCGGCGGCCTGGCTCCGTACGAGCACCCGCCCGCCGTCCTTGCGGAGCAGCACGAACTCGTGGACCTGGCGGCCGGGGCCCTTCATGGCCCCCATCAGCCGGACCAGGGTCTCCTCGGCGTCCGCGCTGCGCGCCGCCCACCCCTCGAACCCGCGCCGCCCGACGGCCTCCGCGGCGGACCAGCCGAGGATCCGCTCGGCCTCCCGGTTCCAGTGCGTGACCGTCCCGTCGGCGTCGAACGCGCAGAGCGCGGCGTCCATCCCGTCGAGCAACGCGGCCAACAGATCGGCCCCCGCCCCCGGGACGGACACGGCGTCGCTCGTGGCCCCCGTGAATGCAGTCATCCAGGCACCCCCCCCCATGCTGCGCACCATTCAACTGGAACGTGACCCAGAGCACACCACGTTCTTCGAAAACGCTGATACCGACACCGAGCCGCCCGGGCTCACGGCGGGCTCACGCGGGCTCACGCAGGAGACACGAAACCGGATTCGTAGGCGGCGATCACCGCCTGGGTGCGGTCCCGGGCGCCCAGTTTGGCCAGGACGGAGCTCACATGGGACTTGACCGTCTCCGTGCCCACCACCAGGCGGGCCGCGATCTCCGCGTTGGACAGGCCCCGGGCCATCAGGCGCAGGACGTCCTCCTCCCGGTCCGTCAGGCCCGCGCGGGCCATGGTTTCCCGGGCCTCCGCGCCGCCCCGGTCCTGCCCGTGGGCGGCCGCCAACTCCCGTACCGCCGCCGGGAAGAGAAGGGAGTCCCCTTCCGCCACCAGGCGGACCGCGTGGACGATCTCCGCGGGGCGGGCGCGCTTGAGGAGGAAGCCGTCGGCGCCGGCGCGGAGGGCTCCGTACACGTATTCGTCGTTCTCGAAGGTCGTCACGACGAGGATCTTCGGCGGGGCGTCGACCGTGCGGAGGACGGCCGACGTCGCCTCGATGCCGTCCATGAGGGGCATCCGGACGTCCATCGCCACCACGTCGGGGCGGAGGCTGCGGACGAGGGGGACGACCGCCGCCCCGTCCGCCGCCTCCCCCACCACCTCGATGTCGGGCTGGGCCTCCAGGACCGCGCGCAGTCCGGCCCGGACCAGGGGTTCGTCGTCTACGAGGAGGACCTTGATCACCATCCCGTCAGCCTAGGCCAGCGCGGAGGAGCGACGTTCCGTCAGAGCGGAGGAGCGACGTTCCGCCACCGCGGAGGACATGTCGTTCCATCAGCGCAGCGGGAGCGTGACGTCCACCCGCCAAGTGCCGTCCTTCATGCCCGTCTTCGCCTCGCCGCCCAGCAGCGCGGCCCGTTCGCGTATGCCGCGCAGTCCGCTGCCGGTGCCGGGGGCCACGGGGGGACGGCCCGGCGGAAGGGGGTTGGTGACCCGGAGGCGGAGCCGGGATCTGTCCGCCGTCACGCGGACGTCGACCGGGACCGGGCCGGCGTGCCGCAGCGCGTTCGTCAGGGCCTCCTGGAGCATGCGGTAGGCCTCCCGGGAGACGGGGCCCGGCAGCTCCTCCACGGGGCCCGTCACCTCGGCGTCCACCCGCGCCCCGGAGGAGCGGGCCGAGTCCAGGAGGCGGGCGGCCTCGTCGAGGCCGGGGCTCGCGCCGCGCGGGCGGCCGGTCTCGCGGAGCAGCAGCAGGACCCGCTCCAGGTCCTCCAGGGCCGCCCGGCCGGTCTCCTCGATGGCCGCGAGCGCCCGGTCGGTGAACTCGGGGTCCTTGGCCGCCCGTGCGGCGCCCGCCTGCACCACGGCCAGGGTGAGGGCGTGGCCCAGGGAGTCGTGGAGTTCGCGGGCGATCCGGTTGCGTTCGAGGATGCGTTCCGTCCGCTCCTCCAGGGCCGTCATGCGCTCCTTCACCGAGGGGCCGAGGAGCCGGCGGGCGACCCTCTTGTCCAGCCGGCCGCCCACGACGATCACGGCGAGGAGGGCGAGGAGCGGGAGCGGAGCCAGGAACACCGCGCCCAGGCCGGCGGGTGGGGTCAGGGACCCCACCACGGGTTCCTCCACCGACGTGTCGAGCAGCACCAGCGTGCACTGGAGCAGCCAGATCGACACGAGCCAGGACGCGAGGCCGGCCTCTATCCGGTAGATCAGCCACAGGGCCGTTCTGCCCCGGTCCGCCCAGGAGGCCGACGGGGTCGCCGAGATGCCGGTGGCCGCCTCGTCGGCGGCCGTCCCGCCCCGCACCCGCGCGTGTTTGCCGGGGAAGAGCATCAGGCGCGCCTGGAGCCCCTCGGCGCGGCGGGCCGACGGGATCAGGGCGGCCAGCGCCATGACCGGGACCGGCAGGGCGGCCGCGGTCAGCCAGTCCACGAGGGTCGGGGAGGACAGTCCGGGATAGATCAGTCCGGCGGCGAGCGGCACGATCGCGCCGATCACCAGATGCAGCCAACGGGTGTACGTGACCGCCCGGATCAGGGGTCGCAGGAGCATTCCGCCATCCTCCCAACGGCGGCCCGCCTGCGGCTCCCCCGCACGGGGGAGACGATCCCCTCGGGCGGGGGAAGTCACGCGGCGGTCCGGCGGCCAGGCTTGAGCCATGACCAGCATCGACGTCAAGAACCTCACCAAGGAGTACGGCGGCAGGCGCCCGGCCCGGGCTGTGGACGGGCTGTCGTTCCGCGTGGAGCCGGGCCGTGTCACCGGCTTCCTCGGCCCCAACGGCGCGGGGAAGTCGACGACCATGCGGCTCGTCCTCGGCCTCGACCGGGCGACCTCGGGCACCGCCACCATAGGCGGCCGCCCGTACGTGACGCTGGACGATCCGCTGCGCACGGTCGGCGCGCTCCTCGACGCGCAGGCCGCGCACCCCTCCCGCACCGGCCGCGACCACCTCCGCTTCCTCGCGGCGAGCAACGGGCTGCCGGAGCGCCGGGTGGACGAGGTGCTGGCCGAGACGGGCCTGGAGTCGGCCGCCCGCCGCCGGATCCGCCGCTACTCGCTGGGCATGCGGCAGCGGCTCGGCATAGCCGCCGCGCTCCTGGGCGACCCGAGGGTGCTGATGCTGGACGAGCCGGCCAACGGTCTGGACCCGGAGGGCATCGTCTGGATCCGGGAGCTGCTGCGCCGGCTGGCCGCCGAGGGCCGCACGATCCTGGTCTCCAGCCACCTCATGAACGAGACGGCGACCTTCGCCGACCACCTCGTGGTCCTGGGCCGGGGCCGGCTCCTCGCGGACGTGCCGATGCGGGAGTTCATCGACTCCCACAGCCACGCCCGGGTGCGGGTGCGTACCGGTGATCCGGTGCGGCTGCGGGCCACGCTCCTCGCGAAGGGGTGGACGGTCGGCGACGCCGCCGACCCGGACGGCCGGTGGGTGGTGGAGGGCGCCTCCGCCGAGGAGATCGGGGCCGTCACCGCCCGCGAGGGCATACCCGTCTTCGAACTCGCCGACCAGCGCGCCTCGCTGGAGCAGGCGTATCTGGCCCTCACCGCGGAGGCCGCCGAGTTCACCGCCACCCGTGCCGCCTCGTCCGTCCGTTCCCCCCAGGAGGTCTGACCGTGTCCGCCACCGTCACCGTCCCCGCCGTGCTCCGCTCCGAGTGGATCAAGATCCGGTCGGTCCGGTCGAGTTTCGGCTCGCTGCTCGCCGTCCTCGTCGCCGCGCTGGGCATCGCCCTGGTGGTCTTCCCGAACATCGGGCAGCCGGAGGCGGAGACCGGCGACATGGACCGCCTCTTCTGGATCTACTACCCGATGAACTTCGTGCAGATCGCCGCCATCGCCTTCGGCGCGACCGCCGCGTCCTCGGAGTACCTGAACGGGGCGCTGCGGAACTCCCTGGCGGCCGTGCCGCGCCGGGGCCTGTTCTACGGGGCGAAGACGGCGGTCGTGGGGGCGGGCGCGCTCGTGGTGGGCGTGGTGGCCGGTTTCGTCATGTTCTTCACGGCGAACGCGTTCCTCGGGAAGTACGCCGTGGGGATCGGCGAGCCGGGTGCGCTGCGGTCCTGCTTCGGCGCCGGGATCTACCTCGCGCTGATCACGCTGTTCTCGATGGGGCTGACCTTCCTGCTGCGCAGCGCGGTGGCGGTGCTGAGCCTCCTGATCCCGTTCATCCTCATCGTGTCCTTCGTCATCGGCGGGGTCTCCGAGGGCGCGGCGACCTGGCTGCCGGACCGCGCCGGCCAGCAGATCCTCTTCCAGGAACCCCTCGGGCCCCTGGGCGCCTGGACGGGCCTCGGCGTGACCGCCCTGTGGACCGCGGCGGCGCTCCTCGCGGGGTGGTGGTCGGTGCGGCGACGGGACGCCTGAGCCCCTGGAGAAACGAGGGATTAAATCGCTTGTCGCCGTCCTGAGCGGTTCGTAAGGTGTGGGTACACGCGAAAGGAGGTGATCCGAAAAAATGGTTTCTTTTCGGACTCGTGAGGTGACTGCGGGCTAAGGCCTGCCAGTCGCACTCTGTGCACCTCGGCAGGTCTCTGCCGAAACCCAGCAGTCACCCGACCCGTGAGTCGCCGGCAGTCCGGCCGGCAGGCGTCCGCCCGAACCTAGGCGGGCGACGCCAAGACTCACGGGTCGTCTGCGTTTCCGGTCCCGGAGCGTCCGGTCCCGGAGCGTCCGGGCCCCGATCAGCCGGGCCGCGATCGACCCGGCCCCGATCGACCCGGCCCCTCAGGGCGCCAGGCGTTCCACCCGCCAGGTCCCGTCCTCCTCGCGGGCGTAGAGCAGGCGGTCGTGGAGGCGGTTTTCGTGGCCCTGCCAGAACTCGACCGTCTCGGGGATCACGCGGATGCCGCCCCAGGACGGGGGGACCGGGACCTGTTCGTGGTCGGGGTAGCGGGCGGCCAGTTCGGCGTAGCGGGTGAGGAGCTCCTCGCGGGACTCGATCACCGTGGACTGGGGGCTGGCCCAGGCGCCGAGCTGGGAGCCGTGGGGGCGGGTGCGGAAGTAGGCGACCGTCTCGTCGCGGCCGACGCGGACCGCGCGGCCGGTGACGATGACCTGGCGGGCCAGCGGGTGCCAGGGGAAGAGCAGGGAGGCGTACGGGTTCGCCGAGAGCTCTCTTCCCTTGCGGGACTCGTAGTTGGTGAAGAAGACGAAGCCGGCGTCGTCGTAGTGCTTGAGGAGGACCGTCCGGGAGGACGGGCGGCCTTCGGGGGTCGCGGTGGACACGATCATCGCGTTGGGTTCGTGGATCGCCGGGTTCTCGGCGGTCTCCTTGAACCAGCGGGCGAACTGGCCGACCGGTTCGGGGGCGAGGTCTGCCACGGTCAGCTCCGTGGTGCGGTACTGCTCGCGCATGTCTGCGGGATCCAGGGCGTCGGTCACAGGGGCCATCCTGCCGCAGCGGCCCAGTCTGCCCGGCACCGGCGGGCGCTAATCCTCTCTCGCCGGATCGGCGCAGTGTGCCGGATGTCACGCTTCCCCGCATCATCGGAACCGTACAGACTCTTCCGCTGGATGACTGTTGATTCCCCACGATCGCCCTGAACGGTTGATCGATCATCGATAGAGGAGCCGCCTGATGTCCGACTTCGTACCCGGGCTCGAGGGAGTCGTCGCGTTCGAGACGGAGATCGCCGAACCCGACAAGGAGGGCGGCGCCCTCCGCTACCGCGGGGTCGACATCGAGGACCTCGTGGGTCACGTCTCCTTCGGCAACGTCTGGGGCCTGCTCGTCGACGGCGCGTTCAACCCCGGCCTCCCGGCCGCCGAGCCCTTCCCGATCCCCGTGCACTCCGGTGACATCCGCGTCGACGTGCAGTCCGCGCTCGCGATGCTCGCGCCCGTGTGGGGCCTCAGGCCGCTCCTCGACATCTCCGCCGAGCAGGCCCGCGACGACCTCGCCCGCGCCGCCGTCATGGCCCTCTCGTACGTCGCGCAGTCCGCGCGCGGCCAGGGCCTCCCGATGGTCCCGCAGAGCGAGATCGACAAGGCCGAGTCCGTCGTCGAGCGCTTCATGATCCGCTGGCGCGGCGAGCCCGACCCGAAGCACGTCAAGGCCGTCGACGCCTACTGGACCTCGGCCGCCGAGCACGGCATGAACGCCTCCACGTTCACCGCGCGCGTCATCGCGTCGACCGGCGCGGACGTCGCCGCCTCGCTCTCCGGTGCCGTCGGCGCCATGTCCGGCCCGCTGCACGGCGGCGCGCCCTCCCGCGTCCTCGGCATGATCGAGGAGATCGAGCGGACCGGCGACGCCACCGCGTACGTGAAGCAGGCCCTCGACAAGGGCGAGCGCCTCATGGGCTTCGGCCACCGCGTCTACCGCGCCGAGGACCCCCGCGCCCGCGTGCTCCGCCGTACGGCCAAGGAGCTGGACGCCCCGCGCTACGAGGTGGCCGCCGCGCTGGAGAAGGCCGCCCTGGACGAGCTGCACAACCGCCGCCCCGACCGCGTCCTGGCGACGAACGTGGAGTTCTGGGCGGCGATCGTCCTCGACTTCGCGGAGGTCCCGGCGCACATGTTCACGTCGATGTTCACGTGCGCGCGGACGGCCGGCTGGTCGGCGCACATCCTGGAGCAGAAGCGCACCGGCCGCCTCGTGCGCCCCTCGGCCCGCTACACGGGCCCCGGCCAGCGGGACCCGCGCGACATCGAGGGCTACGCCGACATCGCCGGCTGAGCACGGACGACCCCGGACGACTACACCAGCTGGGCCTGCTGTTCCTGGGCGAGCAGCAGGTCCGCGTGGTGGCGGGCCGTCGTCAGCGGGTGGGCGCGGAGCTTGCCCTTCAGCTCGTTGCGGCCGTACTCGGCGAAGAGCGGGTTCGCCGGGTCGGCGGTGACGCCGGGCGCGCGGTCCGCGAACGGGAACTGGAGCGGGGCGATCCGGGCGTCCAGGCGCGGGTTGTAGAAGAACGGCACGGAGAATCGTTCCGTCGCCCCGGGCGGCGACACCACCCGGTGGTTCGTGGCGATCAGGTAGCCGTTCGTGGCGACCTCCAGGAGCTCGCCCAGGTTGACGACGAACGCGCCCGGCAGCGGCGGCACGTCGTGGAACAACCCGTCCTCGCGCTGCACCTGCAGCCCGCCCACGTGGTCCTGGAGGAGCAGGGTGAGGAAGCCGTAGTCCTTGTGCGCGCCGACGCCCTGGTCGTCGCCCTCGCCGCTGCTGCCCGGGTAGCGCACCAGCTTGAGGTGCGGGTGGGCGCGCGGCCCGAAGATGTCGTCGTAGAAGTCCGTGGGCGCGCCGATGGAGGCGAGCAGCTCGTGGAGGAGCCGCTCGGCGACGCCGCTGAGCCGGTCGATCCAGTGCAGGGCGGCCGTGCGGAGCTCGGGGAGGGCGGCCGGCCACTGGTTGGGGCCTTCGAGCCACCAGTACGGGGGCTCCCAGGGGCCGGGTTCGCGTGCGGGGCGCTCGGCGCCGATGTCGAGCTGGTCGCGCCAGTCGCGGGCCCCGGCGGTGCGCTCGTCGCCGATGCGCGTGTAGCCGCGGAAGTGCGGAGAGTTGATGTTGTCGAGGGCGAGCCGGTCCGCCTCGGGCAGCGCGAAGAAGGCGTGCATCGCGTCGGTCAGGGCCTTGGTCTCGGCCTCGGAGACGCCGTGCCCGATGAGCTGGAAGAAACCCACGTCGTGGGCGGCCGAGTGGAGCTGCGCGTGGAGCAGCCTCCGTGCCTGTGGGTCACGGTCGGCGGCCGAGAGGTCGACGATCGGGAGCTGCGAGGAGTACGAGCTGTTCGTCATGTATGCATCCGCGGGGTATACGGGTCCCGCGGCGGCCGCCAAGGGTGGGGCGGGGGCCACGGGTGCCGGTCGGCTGGGGCTCTGTACGAGGGACCGAAGGGGTGTGGAGTGGTACCCCGGTAGGTCAGGCGGAGCGGCGACAGCCCATGCTCGTGACGCGGACGTAGTCCACGTGGCGGCGGCGTACGAGCAGAGGCATGAAGTCAGCGTACTGCGGGGCGGAGCGGGCCACTGTGGTCCCCGTCACGTCCTGTCCCGGGATGGCTCAAAGTCTGTTCAAAGTGGCGGGCTTGCGCGAAGATCGCCGCCATTGCGTGTTCGGTACACGCCAAGCTTCCCGTCACCGCATCCCATCGCAGGAGGATGTCCATGACCCGCCGCACCTCTCGTGGCCTGGCCGCCGCGGCCGCCGTCACCGTGGCCACCGCCACCGCGGCGCTGCTCCCGTCCGCGGGAGCCTCCGCCGCCACCGCGCCGCAGGCCCGCGTCTTCATGGTGAACCCGGTCCAGTCCTCGGGCGACCAGACCCTCGCCGACCACAAGGACGCGGCGAGCGACGTCCCCGCCTCCGCGTACGCCACCGTCGCCCTGCGCAACCTCGACGCGAGCGGCGCCCTGTCCGGCAAGTGGGCCGCCGTCCGCTCCGAGACCGGCGCCCCCGCCAGGACCTCGGACCTCGCCGGCCTCGACCGGTCCGACGACCGGTTCGAGCAGGTCATGGCGTACTTCTGGGTCAACGAGGCGCAGGAGTACCTGCAGGGCCTCGGCTTCGGCTCCGAGCTGCCCGGGGCGAACGACAGGGTCCAGCCGGTCCGCCTCAACCAGTGGGGCGCCGACAACTCCTTCTTCACCGACAAGAAGGACGAGATCCGCTTCGGCAAGGGCGGCGTGGACGACGCCGAGGACGCCGAGGTGATCGTCCACGAGTACGGCCACGCCGTGCACGAGGCCCAGGTCCACGGCTTCGGCAGCTCCCCGGAGGCCGGCGCGATCGGCGAGGCCTTCGGCGACTACCTGGGCATGGAGGTCGGCGCGCACGCGGACGCCGCGTACGGCTGGCCGATGAAGACCGACCTCGCCTGCGTCGGCGACTGGGACTCCACCGGCTACAGCGCGGCCCCGCACTGCCTGCGCCGTCTGGACGGGACCAAGACCTACAAGGACCGCGTGGGCGAGGTCCACGCGGACGGCGAGATCTGGTCCCGCGCCCTCTTCGACATCCGGGGCAAGCTCGGCGCCCGCACGGCCGACCGGATCATCGTGAACGCGCAGTTCGGCTTCGCCGCCGACACCAGCTTCAAGGACGCGGCCCTGACGACGGTCGCGACGGCGCAGAAGATGTACGGCACGCAGGCCGCGGCGGCGGTCCGGGACGCCTTCCGGGCGCGGGAGATCCCGGGCGTCTGACCCTTTACGAGTTCAGCGCCTCACTGACGAGCCGCGCCCACTGGGACACCACCCGTTCCCGGCGGGCGCGGTCGTCCGTCAGGAGGGTGGCGAGGCCCAGGCCGCGGGCCATGTCCAGGAGGCCCTGGACGGTCTCGCGGACGCCGGGCCGGGACTCGTCGGCGCCCAGGACCTCGACGGCGATGCGGTGGGACTCGCGCCCGACGCGGGCCTCCAGCTCCGTGACCCGCTCGCGGAGCTGCTCCTCGCCGGAGGCGGCGACCCACAGGTGGAGCGCGGCCCGGAAGAGGGGCCCGGTGTAGAGGCCGACGAGGGCGGCGACGGCCTGTTCGCGGTCGTCCGTGGGGACGGCGCGCAGGGCCTGCGAGCGTTCCTCCGCGACGTACTCGACGGCGGCCGTGAAGAGGTCCTCGCGGGTGGGGAAGTGGTGCTGGGCGGCGCCCCGGGAGACGCCGGCCCGTTCGGCGACGACGGAGACCGTGGAGCCCGCCCAGCCGTGTTCGGCCAGGCAGGACACGGCGGCCTCCAGGAGCCGCTGCCGGGTGGCGCGGCTCCGGTCCTGCTTGGGCTGGTTCTGTGCGGTCAGAGCCGCCATGCGGGGTCCCGTCGTTCGAGGAAGGCCGTCATCCCCTCGCGCGCTTCGGCGGAGGCGAAGAGCGTGGCCGATCTCTGCACCAGGTCCTCCGCGTCGCGCTCGAAGGTTTCCAGGACTCTAGCGGTGACCAGCCGTTTCGCCTCGCGCAGGCCCTGCGGGGAGGCGGCGCGGAGGGAGTCGAGGATGCCGGGGAGTTCCTCCCCCCCCGCCGTGACGAGACCCATGGCGATCGCCTCGGGGACGCCGAACCGCTCGCCGGTGAGGTAGTGCCGGGCGGCCGCGCGGGGGGCGAGGCGCGGCAGGAGGGTGAGGGAGATGACGGCGGGCGCGACCCCGATCCGTACCTCGGTGAGGGCGAAGTCGGCCCCCTCCCCCGCGAGGACGATGTCGGCCGCGCCGAGCAGGCCGAGGCCGCCGGCCCGGGTGTGGCTGCCGGCGGTGACGTGGGCGACGACGGGTTTGGGCAGCTCGACGACCTGCCGGAGCAGGTCCACGAAGGCGTACGGGCTGGGCGGGGCCTTCAGGTCGGCGCCCGCGCTGAACGTGGAGCCGGTGTGGGTGAGGACGACGGCCCGTACGGCGGGGTCCTTGCCGGCGGTGGTGAGCGCGTCGGCGAGCTCGGTGACGAGCGGGGCGGAGAGGGCGTTGCGGGTGGCCGGGGAGTCGAGGGCGAGGGTGGTGATCCCCCGCTCCTCGGAGACGCGGATCAGGTTCACGGACGGTCCCTCAGCTCTCTGCGGAGAATCTTTCCGGACGCCGCCCGGGGCACGGCGTCGATGAACTCGACGGCACGGACCTTCTTGTACGGGGAGACGCGGGCGGCGACGTGGGCGATGACGTCCTCGGCGGTGAGGCCGGGCGCGGCGGGCTGGCGGACGACGAAGGCCTTGGGGATCTCGGTGCCGTCCGGGTCGGTGACGCCGATGACGGCGGCGTCGGCGACGCCGTCGTGGGTGAGGAGGAGCGCTTCGAGCTCGGCGGGGGCGACCTGGAAGCCCTTGTACTTGATGAGCTCCTTCACCCGGTCGACGACGAACAGCCAGCCGTCGGCGTCGACGCGGCCGATGTCGCCGGTGTGCACCCAGCCGTCGGCGTCGATCATGGCGGCGGTGGCGTCGGGCCGGCCGAGGTACCCCTTCATGACCTGGGGCCCGCGGATCGCGATCTCGCCCTCCTCCCCCGGCGCGGCGTCCTTCTCCGGATCGTCCAGGGAGAGGATCCGCATCTCGGTGGAGGGCAGCAGCCGGCCGACGGTGCCGGGCGGGGGCGTGGCGACGTCGAGGGGGGTGACGTGGGTGCCGGGGGACAGCTCGGTCATGCCGTACGCCTGCCGGATCGGCGGCAGGCCGAGGCGGGCGGAGCAGGCCTCGGCGAGGGCGGCGTCGAGCGGGGCGGCGGCACTGACGAGGTACTCGAGGGACGACAGGTCGTAGTCGGCGACGGCCGGGTGCTTGGCGAGGGCGAGCACGATCGGCGGGGCCACGTACAGGCCGTTGATGCGGTGTTCCTGGATGGCGCCGAGGAAGGTGTCGAGGTCGAAGCGGGGCAGGACGACGACGGTGGCGCCCTGGCGGAGGGGCGCGTTCATGAGGGCCGTGAGCCCGTAGATGTGGAAGAACGGCAGCACGGCGAGGATCCGGTCGCCCGGGCCCATGGGGTTCAGCGGTTCCAGCTGGGCGAGGTTGGTGGCGATGGAGGTGTGGGTGAGCATGACGCCCTTGGGGACGCCGGTCGTGCCCGAGGAGTACGGCAGGGCCGCGACGTCCTCGTCCGGGTCGATGCCGACCTCGGGGACGGGCGCGGTGGAGCCGAGGAACTCCTGGAGGGACCGCACGCCCTCGCCCTCCGGCACCTGGTCGCAGACGAGGATCTCCCGTATGCCGCCCGCGAGTTCGGCGGCGGCGCGGGCGGCGGGGAGCAGCGGGGACACGGTCACGATCCAGCGCGCGGAGGAGTCGCGGAGCTGCTTGGCGAACTCCTCGGGCGTGGCGAGCGGGTGCACGGTCGTGACGGAGGCACCCGCGCGCGTGGCGGCGTAGAACGCGACGGGGAACAGGACGGTGTTGGGGCTGTGCAGGGCGAGCACGTCGCCCTTCCGCACCCCGGCCTCGGCGAGCCCGGCGGCCACCCGGCGATGGAAGGCGTCGACCTGGGCGTAGCTCAGCGTCAGCTCGCCCGCCCCGTCGATCAGCGCCGGTGAGTCCCCCCGCTCGGCGGCGCGGCCGAGGACGGCGTCGTGGATGGGGAGGGAGACGGCGGGAACGGGCTCGTACGCGCTGTGGAACACCATGCGTTGCCTCCTGGGGAGGGGGAAGGTGACCTGGGCATGACCCTCTCAGTACCCCAGGAAACAATCAAGCATGCTTGCATGATTATGACGCCCGGTCAGACGCCGGGCGCCGGACGGCCGGGCTGATCAGACGGCCGGGCTGATCAGACGGCCGTGCCGGCCAGACGCCCCGGACGGTCAAAGGTTGTACGCGGCCGATCTTCCTTTCCGCCCTCCCCCGCCCTTACTCTCCGGACGTCTCCCCAGGGCCCCCGGCCCTCGCATGCCCACCACCACGTCCCGGGAGGGACCCTTTGCACCACACGCACCACCGGCGCCGCCTGCGCCGGCTGGCGGCCTGCACGACCTTCGCGCTCGGCATGGGACTGGTGTCCGCCGGCCAGGTCCCGACGGCTGCCGCCGCCCCCGTCGCGGTCAGTGCCACGGCCTCCGCCAAGCCCCGGTTCGACCGGGACGGCGACGGCCGGAGCGACCGGGTCTACCGGTCCGCCGCCACCGGCAAGCTGACGATCATCCTGTCGAAGACGGGCGGCGCGCCGTTCACGATCGGCGACGACGACCTCGACGGCGGCGTCAGCGAGGAGATCTTTCCCGCGGACGACGTGTGGCGCGCCGACGGCGTCCCGGAGCTGCTGACGCTCCGCTCCGACGGCACGCTCCGGCTGCACGCGGGCGTGAGCCCCACCGAGACCGACAAGGGGCTCGTCTGGCGGGGCGGCGGCTGGCAGATCTACAACAAGGTCCTCGCCCCCGGCGACCTCACCAAGGACGGCCGCCAGGACCTGCTGGCCCGCACCCAGTCCGGCACGCTCTACCTGTTCCCGGGGAAGGGCAGCGTCGACTACCGGGGCCCGTTCGCGTCGCGGATCGCGGTCGGCGGCGGCTGGCAGATCTACGACCAGCTCGTCGGCACCAACGACCTCGACGGCGACGCCGTCGCCGACATCGTCGCCCGGACGCCCGCGGGCGACCTCTACTTCTACAAGGGCACCGGCTCCGCCACCGCCCCGTTCAAGCCCCGCGTCAGGATCGGCGGCGGCTGGAACACGTACAACCAGGTCATCGGCGCCGACGACCTGAACGGCGACGGCAGGGGCGACCTGCTGGCCCGCACGTACAGCGGCACGTACTACCAGTACCTGTCCATCGGCGGCGGGAAGTTCGCGGCGCGGACGTACTTCGGCGGCGGCGGCCAGAACCTCTCGTACTACCTCGGCCAGGGCGGAGTCCCCGCGTCCGGCAAGCACAACGTGTTCGCCGTGAACTGGGCGGGCACGGCCTACACCTACGGGACCCAGGCCGACGGCAGGTTCGGCCCGGCCCGGCCGTACGGCGGGGCCGGCGAGAACGCCCACTACGGGCGGATGACCAACGGCTACGGCCTGGACGAGGCCGACCGGGCCATGGTGCTGACCGCCTCCAACCCCGGTCTGATGAGCGACCGCGGCGGCGAGGTCTCCAGCAGCGCGGCCTTCTACCAGTACGCCGAGACGCTCTCGCCCGGCGACGTCACCTTCGACGGCGAGGGCGACGTCCTCGGCCTGGACGCGTGGGGCAGCCTGTTCCTCCACCCGGGCCTGAAGGACTACCCGCAGCGCGTCGGCGCGGGCGTGAAGGTCGCCACGGGCCTGCGGGCGGACCAGCTGGTCGCCACCGGCGACGTCACGGGCGACGGCCGCCCCGACCTGGTCTCCCGCGACGGCGACCGCCTCTACGTCCACCGCGGCACGGGCTCGACCACGGCACCGTTCGCGGCGCGCGCCCTGATCGGCGCGGGCTGGAGCGCGTACGAGCACCTCGCCGCGCCCGGCGACATGGACGGCGACGGCCGCGCCGACCTGATCGCCGTCACCCCCGGCGGCGACGTCTACCGCTACAAGGCCACCGGCCTCCCCGGCGGCCCCGTGTTCGCCCCGCGCGTCAAGATCGCCGCCGGCTGGCTGTACGTGCACATCAGCTGACCCATCCAGCCCGGCTGCCAGGACGGTCCGCCCCCGGAACACGGGGGCGGGCCGTCACCTCTTCGGGCGCGAGGCGTCAGCCTTCGCAGGCGACTCCGTCGCCGTCGCGGTCGAGGTGGCTGTCGTAGCCGGGCTCTCCGCGGTGAATCGGAGCGGCACCGGCGGCACGGACGGCCGCACAGTTGGCGTAGTAGACGTCGCTGGGGGCGTCCTGGGTGGTCTGGGCGGGCTCCGGCTCCTCGGTGGTGGGGTCCGGCGCCGGGGTGCGGGTGCGGGCGGGCTTCGGGGCCGAGGTCCGGGGCGGGGCCGTGGTCGGCGTCGGCTCCGGGGTGGGGGCCTCGGTGGTCGGGCTCGGTGCGGGCGTGGTCGGGGTGGGGCTCGGCGTGGTGGGGGTGGGGCTCGGCGCGGTGGGCGTCGGCGTCGCGGGGGCCGTGGCCGTCGTCGCGGGCTTCGGGTCGTCCGTGCCGTTCTGCTTCGGATCGTCGACGGCGAGGGCGATGACGAACCACAGGGCCGACAGGACCGTGGCCACGATCTTGGTCCGGCTGTTCCAGCGGCTCAGCCAGGCCAGGGCGATGCCGCCCGGGGGGAAGAGCACCAACAGGGTGACGACCAGCGCGGGATGCTGCCACCAGCGGCGAGGCGGCGTCCACGGCGGCGGAGGCTGGTACGGATTGGTGTTCTGGTACACGCGTGTCCCTCCCGGTGCTCCTGGCGCTCGGATGTGAGCGGAGTGCGGGGATCGTACACGCGATCTTCACAACCGGAGGCAGGATCAGCCGAGCTGAGAGGTCAGGCGCCGGTCCAGGAAGCCCTGGCCCCGGGCCAGCCAGCGGACCGGCCAGTGCGGCAGGACGGCCAGGCACAGCAGCCAGCCGGTGGCGTGGACCGCCCAGACGCCGGCCATGGTCGGGCCGCCCCAGGCCTGGTGGTAGTCGGTGTCCAGGTACCAGATCGGGTACCCGAGGTTCCGGACCGAGTTGAACAGCGCGTACCCGACGAGCACGAAGGCCGCCGCGTCCAACGGCAGTCCGAGCAGGGCACGCCCCAGGACCCGGCCGCCGGTCCAGCCGGCGCCGGCGCCCCGGTCCTCGCCGCCGGTCAGCCGGGTCCGTACGCGGCCGGCCCGGAGGGACGTCAGTACGACTTCGGCAGCCCCAGCGTCTGGTGGGAGACGAAGTTCAGGATCATCTCGCGGCTGACCGGGGCGATCCTCGCCACCCGGGCGGCCGTGATCAGGCGGGCGAGGCCGAACTCCTTGGTGAGGCCGTTGCCGCCGAGGGTGTGGACGGCCGTGTCGACCGCCTTCACGCAGGCCTCGGCCGCCGCGTACTTCGCCATGTTCGCGGCCTCGCCCGCCCCCATGTCGTCGCCCGCGTCGTAGAGCCGCGCGGCCTTCGCCATCATCAGCCGGGCCAGCTCCAGCTCGATGTGCGCCTGGGCGAGCGGGTGCGCGATGGCCTGGTGGGCGCCGATCGGGGCCTTCCAGACCTGGCGCTCCTTCGCGTACTTCACCGCCTGCGCGAGGGCGTACCGGCCCATGCCGATCGCGAAGGCCGCGGTCATGATCCGCTCCGGGTTCAGGCCCGCGAACAGCTGGAGCAGGCCCGCGTCCTCGTCGCCCACCAGGGCCTCGAAGGGCAGGTGCACCTCGTCGAGGGTCAGCTCGAACTGCTTCTCGTTCGCGTCGAGTTCCATCTCGATGTGGCGGCGGCCGAAGCCCTCCGCCTCGCGCGGGACGATGAACAGGCAGGGCTTCAGGTTCCCCGTGCGCGCGTCCGACGTGCGGCCCACGATCAGGGTCGCGTCGGCTATGTCGACGCCCGAGACGAAGACCTTGCGGCCGTTGAGGACCCAGCCCTCCTCCGTGCGGGTCGCCGTCGTCGTGATCCGGTGCGAGTTCGAGCCCGCGTCGGGCTCGGTGATGCCGAAGGCCATCGTCTTCGACCCGTCGGCGAGCCCCGGCAGCCACGCCCGCTTCTGCTCCTCGGTGCCGAAGCGGGCGATGACCGTGCCACAGATCGCGGGCGAGACGACCATCATGAGCAGCGGCGCACCGGCCGCGCCCGCCTCCTCCAGGACGACCGACAGCTCGGCCATGCCGCCGCCCCCGCCGCCGTACTCCTCGGGCAGGTTCACGCCCAGGTAGCCGAGCTTGCCGGCCTCGGCCCACAGCTCGGCCCGGTCGAAGCCGGGGCCGTGACGGTGGCCGAGCGCGGAGACGGCGGAGCGGAGGGCGGTCAGCTCTTCGGATTCGATGTCGGTGCTCATGCTTGGTGGTCCTCCAGTGCTTCGGTCGAGGGGGTTTCCTGTACGACGGCGAGCAGGGCGCCTACCTCGACCTGGCGGCCGGGGGCGGCGTGGAGCGCGGTGAGCGTGCCGGAGGCGGGGGCGACGACGCGGTGTTCCATCTTCATCGCCTCCAGCCAGAGGAGCGGCTGCCCGGCGGTGACCCGGTCGCCGGCGGCGAGGCCGTCCGCGACCCGGACGACGGTGCCGGGCATCGGGGCGAGCAGGGAGCCGGGCTCCTGGAGGTCGGCCGGGTCCGTGAAGCGGGGGCGGGCGGTGAGGCGGTGGCCTCCGGAGTGGACGGTGTCGCCGTACGCGGCCACGGTGAAGTTCCGTATCACTCCCGCCACTTCGAGGCGTACGGCCCCCGGCGTCGCCGACATCACCCGTACGCCCTCCGGGGCCGTGACCTCGTAGCCGCCGTCCCGGGTCGGCCGATAGCGGACCTCGTGGTCGCCGTACGTCCGCACCTCCTCCTGGGAGCGGACGTTGCGCCAACCACCGCCGAACCGGCCCCTGTTGATGGACGCCGAGGCGAGGGCGGCGGCGACGGCCGCGTACTCCTCGCCGGGTCGAGGTGTGGTCAGCGCGGGCAGGTTCCGCTCGTAGAAGCCCGTGTCGAGGGCGTCCGCGTCGGCGTACTCGGGGTGGCGGAGGGACGCCACGAGCAGGTCCCGGTTGGTGACCGGGCCGTGGAGCACGGTCCGCTCCAGAGCGTGGGCGAGCTTGCGGAGGGCCTGCTCCCGGGTCGGGGCGTGGACGGTCACCTTCGCGAGCATCGGGTCGTAGTGGACGCCGATCGGGTCCCCGGAGGCGTATCCGGTGTCGACGCGGACACCGCCCGGGACCTCGAAGCGGTGCAGGACTCCCGTCTGCGGGGCCCACTCCCGCGCCGGGTCCTCGGCGTACAGCCGGGCCTCGACCGCGTGGCCGTGCGGGGCCGGGGGCTCGGGCGGCAGGGCGCGGCCCTCGGCGACGGCGAGCTGGAGGGCGACCAGGTCGACGCCGTACACCTCCTCCGTCACCGGGTGCTCGACCTGGAGGCGGGTGTTCATCTCCAGGAAGTGCGCCCGGCCGTGGGCGACGAGGAACTCGACCGTGCCCGCGCCGACGTATCCGACGGCCTTCGCGGCGGCCGCCGACCGCTCGTACAACTCGTCCAGGAGCGGTGCGGGCAGGCCGGGCGCCGGGGCCTCCTCGATGACCTTCTGGTGCCGCCGCTGGAGGGAGCAGTCGCGGGTGCCGAGCGCCCAGACGGTGCCGTGGGTGTCGCAGAGGAGCTGCACCTCGACGTGCCGACCGTTCTCCACGTACGGCTCGACGAACACCTCGCCGTCCCCGAACGCGCTCGCCGCCTCCGCCGAGGCCGCCGCCAACTCCCCTTCCAGGGATTCCAGTTCTCGTACGACACGCATGCCCCGGCCGCCGCCGCCCGCCGCCGCCTTCACCAGGACGGGCAGGTCGGCCTCGGTGACGTCACCCAACGGCGCGATCCCCAGGAGCTCCTTCGCGCGGGTCTTCGACGCCATCGCCTCGATCGCCTCGGGCGGCGGCCCGATCCACACCAGCCCGGCATCCGTCACGGCCCGCGCGAAGTCGGCGTTCTCCGAGAGGAAGCCGTAGCCGGGGTGGACGGCGTCCGCGCCCGCCGCGAGCGCCGCCGCCACGATCAGGTCGCCGCGCAGGTACGTCTCCGAGGGCGCGGCCCCCGGCAGCCGTACCGCCGCGTCGGCCTCCCGGACGTGCAGCGCGCCGGCGTCCGCGTCGGAGTACAGGGCGACGGTGGAGATGCCCAGGTCGCGGCAGGTGCGGAAGACCCGGCAGGCGATCTCGCCCCGGTTCGCCACAAGGACGGTACTGATCACCTGATGCCTCACATTCGGAAGACGCCGAAGCCGCCGCGCGCGCCCTCGACCGGTGCCGTGTGGATCGCGGAGAGGCACAGCCCGAGGACCGTGCGGGTGTCGCGGGGGTCGATGACCCCGTCGTCGTAGAGCCGGCCGGACAGGAACATCGGCAGCGACTCGGACTCGATCTGCGCCTCGACGAGCGCCCGCAGCCCGGCGTCGGCCTCGTCGTCGTACGGCTGCCCCTTCGCCGCCGCCGAAGCGCGCGCCACGATGGACAGCACCCCGGCGAGCTGCTGCGGGCCCATGACGGCGGACTTCGCGCTGGGCCAGGCGAAGAGGAAGCGCGGATCGTAGGCCCTGCCGCACATGCCGTAGTGCCCGGCGCCGTACGAGGCCCCCATGAGGACGGAGAGGTGGGGGACCTTCGAGTTCGACACCGCGTTGATCATCATGGCGCCGTGCTTGATGATGCCGCCCTGCTCGTACTCCTTGCCGACCATGTAGCCGGTGGTGTTGTGGAGGAAGACGAGCGGGATGTCGCGCTGGTTGGCGAGCTGGATGAACTGGGCGGCCTTCTGCGACTCGGCCGAGAAGAGCACGCCCTGTGCGTTGGCGAGGATGCCGACCGGGTAGCCGTGCAGCCGGGCCCAGCCCGTGGTGAGCGAGGTCCCGTACAGCGGCTTGAACTCGTCGAAGTCCGAGCCGTCGACGATCCGGGCGATCACCTCGCGCGGGTCGAAGGGCGTCTTGAGCTCGCCGGGGACGATCCCGAGGAGCTCCTCGGGGTCGTGCTCGGGGGGCTCCGCGAACGCCGGGTCGGGGTGGGCCTTGCGGTGGTTGAGGCGGGCGACGATCCGGCGGGCCTGGCGGATCGCGTCGGCCTCGTCGACGGCGTAGTGGTCGGCGAGGCCGCTGGTGCGCGCGTGCATCTCGGCGCCGCCGAGCGACTCGTCGTCGCTCTCCTCGCCCGTCGCCATCTTCACCAGCGGCGGCCCGCCGAGGAACACCTTCGAGCGCTCCCGGATCATCACGGCGTGGTCGGACATGCCGGGGACGTACGCGCCGCCGGCCGTCGAGTTCCCGAAGACGACCGCGACGGTCGGGATCCCGGCGGCGGAGAGGCGGGTGAGGTCGCGGAAGAGCGCCCCGCCCGGGATGAAGATCTCCTTCTGGGAGGGCAGGTCGGCGCCGCCGGACTCGACGAGCGAGATGACGGGCAGCCGGTTGGCGTACGCGATCTCGTTGGCGCGCAGGGCCTTCTTCAGCGTCCACGGGTTGGAGGCGCCGCCGCGCACGGTCGGGTCGTTGGCGGTGATCAGGCACTCCACGCCCTCGACGACCCCGATGCCCGTCACCAGGGAGGCCCCTACGGTGTAGTCGCTGCCCCAGGCGGCGAGCGGCGACAGCTCAAGGAAGGGGCTGTCGGGGTCGACGAGCAGCTCGATCCGCTCGCGGGCGAGCAGCTTGCCGCGCTTCTTGTGGCGGGCGGTGTACTTCTCGCCGCCGCCCGCGAGGGCCTTGGCGTGCTCGGCGTCGAGGGCGGCGAGCTTGTCGAGCATGGCGGCGCGGTGGGCCGCGTAGTCGGGTCCGCCGGTGTCGAGGGCGGAGGCGAGGACGGTCACAGGAGATCCTCCGGGATGTCGGTCAGGAGGGCGGCCGGGATGTCTGCGTGGCGCGAGCGGAGCCATTCCCCGAGGGCCTTGGCCTGGGGGTCGAAGCGGGCCTGGGAGGCGACGCCCTCGCCGAGGATCCCGGCGATCGTGAAGTTGACCGCGCGGAGGTGCGGGAGGAGATGCCGGGTGACGGTCGACTCGGCCGCCTCCGGGAGGAGTTCGCGGATCTTCTCGACGGTCAGGGCATGGGCGAGCCAGCGCCACTCGTCGTCCGTGCGGACCCACACGCCGACGTTCGCGTCGCCGCCCTTGTCGCCGCTGCGGGCCCCCGCGATCCGGCCGAGGGGAACTCTCCGGGTGGGCCCCTCGGGGAGGGGCGGCGGAAGCTCCGGGTCGGGTACGGGTTCCAGGTCCCGGGTCTTCGGGGGTACGGGGAGCTCCCGGCGGGTCCCGTCGGGGAGCACCGCCGTGTGCGGGACCTCGGCGGCGGGCGCGTACGCGCTCTCGAAGACCCCGTAGGGGGCGCCCTTGCCGGGCGGGGCGGTGACGTGGAAGCCGGGGTAGCTGGCGAGGGCGAGTTCGATGGCGGCGCCGGTGACGGTACGGCCGACCTTCTCGGGGTCCCGGTCGCGGACGACGAGGCGGAGCAGGGCGCTCGCGGTCTCCTCGGTGGGGGCGTCGGGGCGGTCGGTGCGGACCAGTTCCCAGCGGACCTCGGCGGGCGGGTTCTTCGCCAGTGCGTCGGCGAGCTGCTCCTGGAGGAGCTCCGCCTTGGCCTCGATGTCGAGGCCGGTGAGGACGAAGACGACCTCGTTGCGGAAGCCGCCGAGCCTGCTGAGCCCGACCTTGAGCGTCGGGGGCGGGGCCTCGCCCCGTACGCCCGTGATCCGGACCCGGTCAGGACCCTCCTGGGTGAGCCGGACGGTGTCGAGGCGGGCGGTGACGTCGGGTCCCGGGTAGCGGGCGCCGGCCGTCTCGTAGAGGAGCTGGGCGGTGACCGTGCCGGTGTCGACGAGGCCGCCGGTGCCGGGGTGCTTGGTGATGACCGCGCTGCCGTCGGCGTGGAGTTCGGCGACCGGGAAGCCGGGGCGGCGCACGTCGTGGCCCCGGAAGAAGGCGTAGTTGCCGCCGGTGGCCTGGGTGCCGCACTCCAGGACGTGCCCGGCGACGACCGCGCCCGCCAGCTCGTCGTACGCCTCCGGGCCCCAGCCGAAGTGCCACTGCGCGGGCCCGGTGACGAGGGCGGCGTCGGTGACCCGGCCGGTGACGACGACGTCGGCGCCTGCGGCGAGGCAGGCGGCGATGCCGGCGCCGCCGAGGTAGGCGTTGGCGGTCAGCGCGCCGTCGGGCGGCGGCAGCCGGTCGCCCTCGACGTGGGCGATACGGGTCGGCAGGCCGAGCTTCGCGGCGAGGGCGCGCAGGGCGTCGGCGAGCCCGGCGGGGTTGAGGCCGCCCGCGTTGGCGACGATCCGGACGCCGCGCTCGTGGGCGAGGCCGAGACCCTCCTCCATCTGGCGCAGGAAGGTCTTGGCGTATCCGGCGGCCGGGTCCTTGAGCTGGTCGCGGCCGAGGATGAGCATGGTCAGCTCGGCGAGGTAGTCGCCGGTGAGGACGTCGAGTCCGCCGCCGGTGAGCATCTCGCGGACGGCGTCGAAGCGGTCGCCGTAGAAGCCGGAGGCGTTGCCGATGCGGAGTGCCATCAGGCTCCCTTGGGGGTGCGGCCGCCGCCCGCCGGGCCCGCGAAGGCCTGGGCGATGCCGAGCCAGCGCTCGGCGTCCTCGCCCTCGGCGACCAGGGCCGTGTCGTCGCGGTGGAGGCGCTGGGTGACGAGGAGGCAGAAGTCGAGGGCGGTCCCGGTGACGCGCTGGGCGGCGCCCTCGGGGCCGTACGTCCACAACGTGCCGTCGGGGGCGGTGAGTTCGACGCGGAACGGCTCGGTGGGTGCCGGGATGCCCCGTACGAGGTAGGCGTAGTCGCGGGCGCGGTGGCCGATCCAGGCGACGTGCCGGAGCCGGGCGGTGGGCGCGCGGACCACCCCGAGGGCGTCGGCGACGTCCTGGCCGTGCGCCCAGGTCTCCATCAGCCGGGCGGTGGCCATGGCGGGGGCGCTCATCGGCGGCCCGTACCAGGGGAACCTGGCGCCGGGCGGAACCGCGCGCAGGGCCTCCTGGAGCCGCTCGCGGCCGGTGCGCCAGCGGGCGAGGAGCTCCTCGGCGGGCAGTTCCGCGCCCTCCTCCGCGCCCTCGTCGACGAAACGGTCGGGGGCGGCGAGCGCCTTCTCCGTCTCGGCGGCGAACGCGTCGGCGTCGGTGGCGGCGAGGAGGGCGGCGCGGTCGGTCCAGGCGAGGTGGGCGATCTGATGGGCGATCGTCCAGCCGGGGGCGGGGGTCCGCGCCCTCCACTGCTCCTCGCTCAACTCTCCGACGAGACGGTCGAGTTCCGCACTCTCGTCACGCAGGTCGTCGAGGACGTCGACGGGGTCGGACACGGGGCGCTCCCCTCGGGGACGGGCGGGTCACGGGCCTTCGCGGAGGAGCATGCCAGCGGGACGAAAAACAATCAAGCATGCTTGCTTTAGTTTGTTCCGTCGGAGACCCACACGGGGCGGAGGCACCGTCCGTCATCCCCGAGAGGTACACGCGGGCCCGCCCCGTGCCCCCTTCGGCATGACGCCGAATCCCCCCTCGTGGGGCCGTGTTCGCCCCGTTCCCGCTCCTAGCGTGGACGCCATGTCGCCGTCACTGCTCACCTTCCCCCTCAAGGACTTCCGCGCCCAGGTGCGCCGGCTCGTGCCGACCGGGGCCGCCGACGTCGGTGACGCCGCCGTCCAGGTCGTCCCGGACGGCACCGGCGGTTCGCTCCCGGGCGGCGCGGCGGCGCGGCGGCGCGGCGGCGCGGCGGCGCGGCGGCGCGGCGGCGCGGCGGCGCGGCGGCGCGCGTCGCGCGGGTGCTGGAGGTGATGCTGACCCTGGAGTCGGCCCTCCTCGCCCTCACCGGCGCGCTCGCCGGAACGCTCCTCGGCCTGGTGTACGGGACGCCGGCCGCCCGCTCCGTCCTGGCGGGCCACGTCTCCGCCCTGGAGGCCCTGGCCGACTCGGGCGGCACGCCCCTGACGGTCCTCGCCATCCTCGCGGCCACGGTCCTCACGGGCGTCGCCGCCTCGGTCCTGCCGGCCCGCCGGGTCCGCCGCATGGTGGTCGTGGACGCGCTCCAGGCGGGCTAGGACCTGGCCGACCCTGATCCGCCGGGCAAGACGCCCCCTAGGACCTGGACCTGGCCCTTCTCCGTACGAGGGAGGCCAGGGCCGTGACGGCGACGACGAGGAGCAGGGGGCTGAGCGGAAGGAGGGTGCCGGGGGCGTCGTCGATCACGTCGATGCCGTTCCCCACGGCGGTGATCCAGGCGATCTCCCCCACGAGCACCATCGGCCCGACCCGCCGCTCCCCCGTGACGAGCATCCCGATCCACAGGACCGCCGGCATGACCAGGAAGGTGTTGACGAGCGCCGTGGTGAACGCCTGGTCGGCGGAGTATCCGGGCCCGGCGCCGAGCGTCGCGGCCGCCTGACCGGCGAACGACAGGTCGAGCGTGTCGGACAGGATCAGGTGCGACGCGGCGACGCCGAGCGTGGAGACGATCACCGCTTTGAGGAGGCGGGGGGCGCGGGGGGTGGGTGCGGACGGTGCCATGCGCCCTGACTATACGCACGGTCTATACATGGCGTGTATAGACCCCCTCCTCCGCCTCGGCTCGACACCCCCGGCCCGGCTCAGACTCCCGGCGGGAAGACCGTCGCCGCGTAGGCCGCGGCCGCCGGGGCGGGCTGGAGGGCGGCGTGGGCGGCGATCGCGTGGACGTCCCGCCAGGCCCGCTCCAGGCCGCCGCCCGCGACGAGCCCGCGGGCGCCGCCGGTGCGCATGAGGCGCTCCACCGCACCGGTGAGGAGGTCGACGGCGAGGGCCGCGTCGCGCTGGTTGAGCGCGGCGGCGGCGACCGGGCCGGGGGCCGGCCTGTCGGCGCGGGCGGCGGACCGGCCCGCTATCGGAGCGTCGGCACGCGCGGCGGACCGGCCCGCACCCGGACCTTCCGCGCGCGCCGCCGTCGGGTCCATCGCCGCCCCGTCCGCGCGCCCCGCGGCCGTCTCCAGGAGCAGGCGGGCCGCGTCGATCTCGGCCGCGCAGCGGGCCAGGGTCTGCTGGACCGTCGGGTCGTCGGTGAGCGGCCGCCCGTCGGGGAGGCGGCGCCCTCCGACGAGGAGGGTCCAGGCCTCCAGGGCCCCGCGCGCCGCGCCAAGGGCGGGCGCGGCGAAGAGGAGCGCGGCGACCAGCTGGTACGGCACCCGGTGGCAGGGTGCCGCGTCGGCGTCGGCGACACCGGCCAGGGCCTCGCGGAGGAAGGTGCGGTGTTCCGGCACGAACACCCCGTCGACGGTGACGCTGTGGCTGCCGGTGGCGCGGAGCCCGACCGCGTCCCAGGTCTCCCGTATCCCGACCCGCTCGCGCGGCACCGCCAGGACCCGGTAGGCCGGGGCCCCGTCCCCCGAGTGGTCGAGGGAGGCCAGGAGCACCCAGTCGGCGTGCTCGACGCCGCTGGCGAAGGCCCACTCCCCCGACAGGGTCCAGCCGCCGGGCACCCGGGCGAGCCGGCCGGCCGGGGGCACGATCGCCGCCGCGATCCGCACGTCGGGCGAGTCGCCCCACAGGTCGCGCTGCCCCTCGTCCGGCAGGTGCGCGGCGAGGCGGGCGTGGGCGGCGAGCAGCACCCCGCACCAGGCGGCGGAGGCGCAGGCCGTGCCGGCGTCGGCGACCGTGTCGAGCAGTTCGGCGAAGCGTCCGGCCCGGCCGCCCCAGCGGCGGGGCACGAAGTGCCGGGCGAGGCCGGCGGCGGTCATCGCCTCGACGACCTCGGGGTGGAGGCGCCCGGTCCGCTCCGCCTCCTCGGCGTGCCGCACGGCGGCGGCCCGGAGGTGCCCGGCGGTGAGGACGGGGAGGGTCGCGGGGGCGTCGACGACTGTCATGGCACGTACTCCTTGGAAGTGGAGGTTCAGTGGTGGTGCTGATGCGAGTAGCAAAAGATTCGGTCCGGAAGGTATTTTCTGAGAGCCCGTCATGAGAGACATGGAGGGTGCAACAGCGGAAGGGAGGCGGACGCCCGGTGAGGCAACAGGACAGGGCCCGCATGACCTATGACCTGGTGCTCGGCGCGGCGGCGGCCGAGTTCGCCCTGCACGGATTCGCGGGGACGAACCTGGCCGCCATCACGGCCCGCACCGGTCTGACCAAGGGGGCTCTCTACGGACACTTCTCGTCGAAAGCCGACCTCGGCGGCGAACTGACCCGCTCCTTCGAGTCGGCCTGGGCCGACGCCCTCGCCACCGCCGCCGGCGAGGCGGAGGTGAGCGGCGCGGCCCTGCCCGCCCTGCGGAGACTGCTCCTCGACCTCGCCCACCGGGTGCACGAGGACCTGCCCTTCGCCGCCGGGCTGCGCCTGGTCCTGGACGCCGCCCGCGCCGAGGGGACCGTCCCCGGCGCCCTGGGCACGCTGTGCGAGGTCGTGGAGCGCCTGATCCGCAAGGGCCAGGGAGAGGGCACCGTCCGCACCACCCACCCGGCCGAGCTGCTCGCCCGGCTCGTGGTGGCCCTTCTCGTCGGTGCGCCCGCCGTGGTGACGGCGACGGACACGACGGGTCCCGCCGAGCTGGTGAGCGAGGTCTGGGACATCCTGGAGCCCGCGTTGGCGGGCTCCCGTGGCGGCTGAGCGAGGCGAGCGAGACCGAGCGGGGGCGGGTCCGCGCAGCCGGGGCTGCGCGGGCGACGCCCCCTTGCGCGTCCGGGTGCAATGGCGTCACCTCTGTGCAGGTGGGGCTGCACAGGCGGGGACGCACACAGGTGGGGCTACGCGAACGGGACTCGCACAGGTGGGGCTGCACGAGCGGGGCGGGCACAGGTGGGGCTGCGTGAGCAGGACTCGCACAGGTGGGGCTGCACGAGCGGGGCGGGCACAGGTGGGGCTGCCTGAGCAGGACTCGCACAGGTGGGGCTGCACGAGCGGGACTCGCACAGGTGGGGCTGCGTGAGCAGGACTCGCACAGGTGGGGCTGCGTGAGCAGGACTCGCACAGGTGGGGCTGCGTGAGCAGGACTCACACAAGTGGGGCTGTGCAAGCGGGACTTGCACGTGGGGAACTTGCGCACGTGGGGGCTGCACAGGCAGGGCTTGCGCAAGTGGGGTCGTACGAGCCGGACTCGCCCCTACGGGGGCTGCGCACAGGGGGGCCGCAAAGACTGCGGCTGCGCAAGGAGCGTCAGGCTCGGGGAAGTCGCCCGGCCCTGGGAGCCGCCGTGGCGGCGGGGCTCTCGTGCGGGCGGGTGTCCACCGAGGATCGGCGGGGGTCCAGCCAGGATCGGCGGGCGTCCGGCCAGGATCGGCAGGGGCCCAGCCAGGATCGGCAAGGCTTCCGTGACGGGCTGCGGCGGCGGGTGGGTCCGTGCCCGGGTCCGAAGCTTCAGGCCGCCTGTGGCGCCAGGGTGCGTGCGGCCACCGGGAGACCGGTCGGGGACCCGGCGGGCAGGGCTGACGGGCGTGGGGTGGCCGGCGCCGGGCCCGGCAGCCAGGACCAGGTGGCCGTCTCGGAGGGCGGGGCGGAGATCGGTCCGTCGCCCACGAGGACAGGATGGCCGACGGAGCGCAGCAGAGGCAGGTCGCTCTCGTCGTCGGCGTAGACGTGGCAGTCCCCGGCGGAGAGGCCGAAGGCCGTCATGATCCGGCGGGCGGCCTCGGCCTTCGGCTCGCCGATCATGGGCGGGCCGGTCAGTTCCCCGGTGAGGATGCCCTCCGAGGTCACCTCGGGCACGGTGCACACCACGAGGTCGGCTCCGACCTCCCGGGCCAGCGGGTCGAGGCAGGCGGAGAAGGCTCCGGAGACGAGGACGATCAGGTCGCCGGCGTCCCGGTGGCGGCGCAGCGCCTCGTACACGGGGCGGTGGAGCAGCCCTCCGGCCCGGGCCTTCTCGTACCACTCGCGGCCGCTGGTCTCGAGGTCGTCGAGGTGGCTGCCGGCGAGGAACCGGAAGAAGGAGCGGTTGACCTCTTCGCGGGGGACGCCCTCGTCGATCTGGCGCTGGAGCGAGGCGCGGGCGGTGGCGAGCCTGCGGGCGGCCACCTCTCCGCGTCCCCAGTGGCGGGCGAGGACGCACGCCATGCTCTTGCAGGTGATGAGGGTCTCGTCCACGTCGAAGAACGCGGCCCGGGCGGGGGCGATGCTCATGCTCTTCCCCCTCTGTCGCCGAGGCGGCTGCCGGTCGCGCGGCTCTGGCCCAGGCGGCTGCTGCCGCGGCCCAGCGGGGTCATCCGCCGGTCGGGCGGGGCCATCAGACGGTCCGGCGGGGTCATCCGCCGGTCTGCCACCGTGCGGCCGTTCGCCGTGGCGGGGGCCGGTTCGGCGATCTCGTACTGTGCCGTCTCGACGAGTTCGAGGATCTGCTCCGCCAGCGGGCGCAGCCGCGCACCGGCGGGGGTGAGTTCCACGGAGCGGTTGCCGCGCCGCTGGAACAGGGAGGCTCCCATGTCCTCTTCCAGGCCCTTGATCTGCGCGGTCACCGCGGGCTGGGAGTAGTGCAGGTTGTGGGCGGCGCGGGTGAAGCTGAGTTCGCGGGCCACTTCGCGGAAGGCCCGTAAGTGCTGGAGTTCCATCCTTCTGCCTTTCTACGCTTGTCCGTTCTTCCCTTGAACGTGGAGCCGTGCGGTCGTCACGCGCAGCGGGCCACCGCGGTGGCGAGGACGCGGCCGCCCTGGGTCGCGGAGAGGCGCACGCGGCCGTCCTCGGTCGGCGTGGCCTCGACGGCCACGGCCTCGGCCAGCTCGCCGAAGACGGCGAAGTCGGCGTCGAGCGTGGTAAGCGCCGCGCCTCCCGCCGTCTGCCGGGCCGCCTGCCGGAAGGCCTCCAGGAGCAGCATCCCGGGCACGTGGTCCGAGGGGTGCTCGAAGTAGCCGGGGTGCGTGGGGTCGACGTGCAGCCGCCATTCCGCGGCGCCGGCCGGGCGGGGCCGCTGCTCCGCGGCGGGTACGGGCCGCAGGACGCCGCGGTCGTCGGCGGAGCCCACGCCCGTCCCGTACGCGGAGGCGCCCTGATGCGCCCCCACGGTCACGGCCACGCCCGCGGTCTCGGCGGTCCGGCCGCGCTGGCGCAGACGCCCGTACCGCGCGCCGTCGATGACGACGACCCCGGCGGAGGCGCGGGCGCATTCGCGGCCCCCGACCTCGATCACCATGTCGAAGCGGGCGTCGAAGCGGCGCGGGTTCCGCGCTCCGGCGGGCGTCACGACCTTCACGTCGAGGACGACCGCGAGCGGACCGCAGCCGACCCGGAGGGCGGCCGGGTCGCTGATGCGCAGCGACAGCGCCTTGAAGATGAAGTGGTGGCCGATCGGCACGTCGTGGTAGCGGTGGCTCAGGAAGATGCCGGCCTGACGTACGGTCTCGACGAGCAGCATGAAGTCGCACTGCCCGGTCTCCTCCGGGCGGTACAGCGCGTGGTTCCGGGGCAGTTGCGCACCGACCAGGAAGCGGTCGGCCCCGGCGACGGACGCGTCGGTGAGGAAGACCTCCGTCACCGAGGCGCGGTGCACGAACCGGCGGGAGATCGTGCGGTCGAAGCTCAGGCCGTCCTTGGCCTCCCTGATGAGCGACTCCAGGGACTCGACGGGCGTGAGCGCTTCGGCGGTTAACACGTTCTGGAGCACACCGATGGACATCCTTATCCCCCTCAAGGTGAATCATCGTGGCGACGAGGGACCTCGACGGCCCCTCGGCAGCAAGAAATATACCTTCGAGAATGTATATTGCAAGGCGTAGGCACGAGAGAGGCGGACAGGCATGGCGACGACACCCCGAAGCGAACCCAAGCAACGCACCACCGATCCGAAGCAACGCACCACCGAACCCAGGCAACGCACCACCGACCCGAAGCCGCGCAGCGAACCGAAGCAGGAGCGCGCCCGGCGCACGAAGGTGCACATCCTCCAGTCGGCCGCCGAGCTCTTCGCCGAGCGCGGCTACGCCACCGTCACGCTCCAGGACGTGGCCGAACGCGCGGAGATGACCAAGGGCGCGGTGTACTTCCACTACACGAACAAGGAGGCCCTCGCCGTCGCGGTCGTGCAGGAGCACTACGCCCGCTGGCCCGAGATCCTCGACGGCGCCGAGGGCGACCACGAGGCGCCGTTCGACCGGCTCACCGCCGTCCTCGACACGGTCACCCGGGCGTTCGCGCGGGACATCGTCGTCCAGGCCGGCGCGCGGCTCCAGATCGAGCGGGCCCTCATCGACGCCGAGCTCCCCGAGCCGTACGTCGGCTGGGAGGACTACCTCAGCCGGCTGATCGGCGAGGCCAAGGACGCGGGGCAACTGCGGGCGGGAGTGGAACCGCGCGCGGCGGCCCGCGTCCTGGTCTCCGCCTTCTTCGGCATGCAGCACATCTCGGACGTCCTCAGCGGGCGCAAAGACCTCACCGTGCGGCACCAGGAACTGCAGACCGTCCTCGTCGAAGGGCTGCGCGGCTGACCGGCCGCGTGCCCGCCGTGAGAAGCCGGAAAACGGCGTGGGGTCCCCCAAGGGTGGGGGGGGACGCAGGGTTTCGGCGCTTCACGGGGGGGGAGCGGGCGGGCAGGACCGTAAACCTTTGAAAAGGAGAGGGTGTAGGTCCCCGGGTTATAAGGGGAGGG